>CAYNDY010000180.1:0-3948 GCA_964396105.1 uncultured Muribaculaceae bacterium | reverse complement strand
CCGCGTTGTTCTCGCCTCTTTCCCACCGCACAAAAAGCGGTCTACCGCAAACTGAAAGTCGCCCCGGAGGTCATCCGAGGCGACTTTTTTCATTTAGTGGAACGTCCGAGTTTATTTTGTTTCCTTAACCTTTGCAGGGATTGTGAAGGCGTCCTTCGGGAGGGTCACTCCGGAGCGGAAACCAGTCATTTTGTATTCGCTGACGGTGCCGCCGAACTCGGTGAGTTTCATATAGATGAGATTGCCGTCGGAGCGGCTGTAGCTGAGCTTAATCTGGGAATAGCCCCTTGCAGCCTTCTTGCGGGCCGTGATGGTGACGTCCTTCGTGCGGGCGAAATCCTTCACGGTGATGTCCGCGTCATTCTCGTCGGCAACCTTCTGCGTCTCGCCTTTCACGCAGTTGATGAGCGTTGCCGCCATACTGCGCATCGGGGCGTTCTTTGTGGTGTCGAAACGGCGTTCCTTGTCGCCCTGACGGCTATAGACCGCATTGCCGGAAATTACCATCAGGTTCTCGGAAGGAGCGGCGTAGTGGAGCGCGAGACTGCCCGGCTCTGCGTAGTAAATCTTGCCCTTAGAGGTCTCTGCGGCCGCCTTTGCAGCCGTAGTCTTGGTGAGGGTGAAATTTGCCTCAAGCCCCTTGGTCTGGGCGCTGAGGGTGACGGCGAACAGGAGCGCCGCAGCGATGGAAAGTATCTTTTTCATATTCATAATTTGGGTCCCGCCAGTGCGAAACTTGGGTTCAAAATGTTTTCAACATTAGCCTGAAGCCGCATCCGCCTACTTCGAAAGCCTTTTCTGATAGAAAGGAATCCTCAGAAGCTGACGGAAAAGGAACGGCTCGATGGAGTAGGATAGCAAGATTGAGGCCGACATTCCTATGATGGAGCTGATTCCGATTGATTTTATGGCCGGATGGACGGCGAAAAGCAGCGAACCAGTGACCACGATAAGAATCATTGCGGACAGGCCGATGGCGGTCTTGTGGTAGTTCAGCATATCGGTGCCCTTGCCGGATGCGGCCGCGAGAAGCCCCTGCATCACGAAGATGCTGTAGTCCACTCCGATGCCGAAGATGAAGGACGAGATTATGATGTTGATGAGGTTGAACTTGAGTCCGAAAATCCACATAATTCCCTGCACAACATACCAGCTCAGGGTCATCGGCAGGAAGGCGATGAGACTCACGGCGAGGTTTCTGAACGAAACCAGAAGCACGATGAAAACGAATGCCATCGAAATCCAGAGGATGGTGTTGAAGTCGTTGTGGATGATTTCCACCATATTGCCGGTGTAGAAGAACGGATCCACCACGAGGGAGCCCTCCACTGAGTCCACAGCCTTGTTCACGGCCATTTTGTCGCCATCGGCCATAAGTGCGGAAGTGAACACCATATAGGTGCCGTCTGCGGATTTCTCGACGAAATTCGAGAGAATGGACTCGGGCACTGCGCCGCTGTCGTAGATGCTCTCGGGCTCATATTCGGCCTCGCACAGAGCGGAGAAAGGAGCGAAGAAATCAGGCGAGAGATTTTCCTCGACTGCGGCCCTTGAAAGCCTCTCCTCGGTGAGCGAAAATCTTGTGCGTGAAGGAGTTATCTTCTCTGACCAGTAGTTGCTCCAAAGGTCAATCCTGTTCTGCTGCTCGTCCTCCGGGATGAGGAAAACTCCTGCGGCATCGGTGTATTTCTTCACAATGCCTTCGTCCCTGAGGGAGTCCAGCTTTGAGAAAAGAGATCGGTTGCAAAGAAGGGCGGAATCGAGCGTGGAGCCCGTTGCGGCGTAGTACTGGGAAGACCAGCCGCCGTTATTCTCGGCGTTGTAGATTGCCATCGCCTCCTTCACCTTCGGGCTTGTGTAGTTGATGTTGCGGAGGTTGCTGTCAAACTCCGGAGCCGGCAGGAAGAGGCATACAATGGTTATGATGGCTATCGTTCCGAGCACCCACGGATTTCTGTCCAGAGGGAGGGAGTTCACCTTGTCGAAGAAGCGGAAGGCCTTTTCGGAGCGACGGTTGCTCTCCGGGGAGAAGAAATGAGGGAGGAAAATCAGAGCGAAAAGCGTCGTGCCTATCATCGAGAACGAGGCGAAAAGTCCGAAGTCGCGGAGAAGGTCGCTGGTCGTGAAAAGCAGTCCCGCGAAGGCGCCCACAGTGGTGAGACACCCGAGGAAAACCGGCGTGGACTCGTCCCTAAGCACCCTTTCCGGGTCGTTCACATATTTATAGTGCGTGATGACGTGCAGACAGTAGCTCAGAGCCACTCCGAGCACCACAGCACCGATGCCGATTGCCATCAGCGACATACTTCCCTTGATCCAGTACATCAGCGCAAGGGCCGAAAGGGCTCCGTAGGCGACTGGGGTAAGGAGCAGAAGGAGCGAAGACTTGTTCTTGAAGAAATAGGCGATGAGAAGGATGATAAGAAGAAGGGATATGCCCACCGTCATCACGAGGTCGCCCTTGATCCTTCGGGAGTTGTTCGCGCTCATCGCAGGAGATCCGTGCATATAGACGGAAACTTCCGGGTGAACCGCCTCGAAATCAGAGATTTCGCCCTCAATCATCTTGATGAAGGACGAGGCTGCATCGGAGTCCATATAGTCGAACGCAGGGGAAACGAATGCCATCACGACATTGCCGTCCTGGGAGAAGAAATGGCGGTTTTTAAGGGTCATTCCGAATTTTGCGGTGGCCGTGGCGGTGGAGTCCGCAGGCGCTGAAGCGTTCTCGACGGGGGCATTTTCAGAGGCCTCGGCAGCATTATCCGCAGTAGCATTCCCTTTGAGGGCGGAGCCTGTAGCGTCCGGAAAACCCTCCTTCAGAGAACCGAGCATCCCGTAGCGAAGCCCGAGCGGGTCATATCCCACCAGCATCGAAAGGTTCCCGTCCTCGTCATTTTCAAGCAAGTCCACATTTTTCGCCATCCTCTCTCGAATTGCCTCCCAGCCCAGAAGCTCGTTGAAGCGCGGGTAGCAGCTCTCGTCGACAAAGGTCGGGAAATGGGAAATCGCGTAGTCTACCACCCCCATCATCATATCGTCGTCAATGCAGTAAAGTACCTCTCCGATGTATTTCCCGCCGTCCCGTGCAGAAAGCGAATCGATGAACTCGTCGCAAAGAGAGCTCAAAGTCTCCTCGTCAAGCGTAGGCTCGCAGCCCACTTCCGCAACGCCGAAGCCCCTCGGGGCCAACTGGATGAAGACCTTGTCCTTCACCTTGAGGTTGCCGAACACAGGCTCGAACGAAGCCGTCCCCTCAGTCTGCGGAAGCAGCTTCAGGATGTTCTCTTCATAGTGGAGCTGAAGGCCGAAAAACGCAAAAACAGCGGCCGACGAGAGCATCAGCAGCCACATAAGCCACTTATGACGGCGAAAGAAATGATATATAGGGATAGTTATCCTCTCCATATAGTCGTTGAAAATTTATTATCTATTCTGATTGGCCCCGGGGCAATGTCATTGAAAATCAATCCTTTCGCAAACTGCCGCCCCACAAAGGCACAAAGCGTGCAAATTTACGAAATAATTTCGCAATCCAATGCCTGAAGTCCACAAAATAAGGGAAGCCCCGCTGTGTCGCCGAGAAATTCGGGGTTCTGCATTTTGTCATCCATATTAAGCACAAATTCCTTGTACGTAGGGGCGTGGCTCGTCACAAAGCGAAGGTAGCGGTCATAAGCCGCCATTACCCGCTCGAGATCCAGTTTCCCGGAGATGACCGCGGTGTAAACATCGAAGAGGTCCCGTCCTTTCAGGCGCTGATAGAGCGCGCGGACATTCGTGCCGACCAGTTCATCCAACTCGTATGTGAGGATTTCACACTCGCCTCTGAACCAATCGTTCTTGACTGAAAAAGGCACCCGCGCCATCGGGAATACGCTGAAATGCTCCTTGCTGTCTGCGATGGCCTCCTCCTCCAGCACGCAGTCCAGAAGATACCCCAGACGC
>CAYNDY010000179.1:0-3973 GCA_964396105.1 uncultured Muribaculaceae bacterium | reverse complement strand
CTGTAGCCTGCAGGGCACGGGTCATAGACGGTCTTGCCCATATCTGTGGTGGTGTCAAAGTTGCCGTCCTCTGAGTTGTTGCAGCCCCAGAGATTGCGAGTTTCTCCGACATACCACTTGCCGCCTGAGCTCCAGCTGTCGCCCTTTGTCGCTCCCCATTTGATGTACGGCTTCGCGAGGGCTGCCTTGAGGTCGGTGTCTTCCGTAACAAATGCTCCAATGTAATGAGTCTGACCGGAATTGCTCCACATAAGCGGAGTCGGACGTCCCCACTGGAAATATGCGCCCCAGGTTCCCTTTTCAGGAATGGCTTCCTTGGTGGCAGGTCTCTTCGCGCCGAGGTTGCGGTCCATAACGGATTTGCCGATCTGAGGATAATCGTTTGACATAGGCTCCTCTCCGGCGAGGTAGGAGTTAATCATATAACTCCAAAGGAGATTGTAGGAAGCGTCATAGATTGAAATCACTCCGTATGCGGAACTTCCGCAGTTCTTTGAGGTCGGAGCCATCTCGACAGTCACTTCGTAGGATGAAGACACCTCGGTGGTCGGCTTGGAGTTGTAAGCCATTGTGCCGTCAGAAAGGCGGATAAGGCCGTTGTTGCCGACATCGCCTGAAGAGATGATTCCCACATACTTAGGCTCTGCGACCTGAGAGAAGTCGCCGCGGGCCTTCACTTCGAAAGTTATCGGAGTCCAAGTGTCTGCAGTCTCGCTGCGCTGAACGAAGTAGGTGTTCTGCGCGCCGTAGCACCATCCGCCCACGAGATTTCTCTTCTCAACAGGCTGATACCACGCGAAGGTGTTGCTTGAGGCGTTGACTGAGCCAAGGTCCACAGTTGACATTGTGGCAGCCTTGAGAACGCCCTTGTTCTTGAGCTCCATAGGGATGCTGACGGTTTCGCCCTTCTGGTTGATGAAAGTTACGACAACATACATCTTGGCGGAAGTGAGGTCTGCGCCCGGAAGAAGGGTGAGGTAGAGCTCCTGCTTGCCGGTGCCGATGGCCTGGAAAGCGGCGTCATCGGAAAGGGAGATCTTTGCGGAGTGACCTGCTGCGGTCTCCGAAACCTCGACTGCCTTACTCTCAACATTGAAAGCGTAGTCTCCGGCGATGACTGCAGTGGCGTCAGCGTCATAAATCTGCACAGACTTGAGCATATAGTCGGCGTAGTCTGAAGTGGAAACGACGAAACGCACATACGCAAGAGCGTGAGTGAGAGTGAAGTTCACTTTCTTTGCCTCCGGCTCAACAGTGGAGAAGGCGTAGGCAAAGCCGTTCTTTCCGATTTCCTGGTCGTTCACTGCGGCCTGGGTCTGCTCGGCAGCGACAGCGGAGTGGATCTTGAAGTCGTCCACATTGATGTCGGTCTTGCTGCTGAACGGATAGTAGATGAGGAAGGTCTCGGTGGTCTTTTCAGGGATTGTGAGGCCTACGAAATCCTCGGAAGTGGACTCCTCCGGGATGAAGACTCCGTTGGCGGAGCCGATTGAAGAGCGGAGAAGGTCTGCCCTGCAGTTGACATTTTCAGTCTCGTCGCCGATAACCGTAAAAATTCCGATTGCGTCGTCCTTTGACCAGACGAGCTTGTCTGAAGCGGCGTCGGCGTCGGTGAAAGCTGTCTTTGTGTCAGCACCGGCGAATCCGCCCTCGAAGGTTACGGACGGACGGGTTGAAACCTGAGCCGTCTCCTTGAGGTCATTTGTGCAGGCTGCCAAAGTGAGAGCGGCAGCGCAGAAAAGCATTATTTTTTTCATACTTGTCTTCATTTTAATGGGTTAAACTCAGACTACCAGCGCTCGTTTCCGATGGTGCCCGCGCCAGCCTCGTCGCCGATTGCGTTTTCAGGGGTGGCGGTGGTGAAAGTGAAGGCCTCGACACAAACTATTTTGAAGTTTGCGTCAAAAGCGACCGCTGCAGTGACATACTCGGTAACAGGAGAAAGTCCGGTGACCTTGTCAACATACGGGAGGCCGATGGCTGTGCCCTTTGAGACATACTCCGAGAGAGCGGCGTCATCCTCAGGGTCGAAGTCGAGGCTCTCAACTGAGACAGGGGCGATGTAACGCACCATCTGCGGGGCTGCGCCCGTCACGGCGACGTTCACCGTTGCCGTAGTGGCAGTGATGTCGGTCACTTCGATGAGAACTTCAGTAGGGTCTTCCTTCTGCGTTTTGTTGCAGGAAGTCAGAGCAAATGCTCCGAAGAGCAATGCGATTGATGATAAAACAAGAAATCTTTTCATAACTGAAATTGTTATTAATTAGTAATTTGTGTCTATTTTCCGGGGGAAGCCATCCTCTTGGGGAGCCTCCCCGTGAAATCTTAAAGCGTCGGGGAGAGCACCGTGGTGAAAGTCACCGTAGTGCCCTTAGGCACCGTGGCCTCGAAGCCCGCGATGGTGTAGCCCGTGCAGGCTGTGTCCCAGGAGTTCGTCCCTTTGGCCGCCCAGGAGGTGTAGGTTACGCTCACCGAGGCGTCCGAAGGAGTGGTCCTAAGGTACATCGTCTTTCCACGCTGGGTCAGCGTTTCTTTGTCGGAGGAGGCGCTGACGGAGGACGGGGTCATCATTCTCCACTGCACCGCAGCGTCAAGCGAACTTTTCGCCGTTATTTTGTCTTCTATAGTGAGGACTCCGTCCTTGAGGGTGAAAGTCCTGTAGGCGGAGGCCACCTGGTCGGAAAGCGGAGCGGTGAGATTGAGACGGGCCGTGTACTGTCCGCCTTCGGAAGAGACCGACTCGACCGTTGCCGCGCCGTTAACATTGTGGTCCGCGCCGTTCACCGTCAGGGTGCTGTGAGCCTTGTTGTTGAGGCGGAAAACCTGCCAGCGGAGGGATGACTGGGAGAGATTCCAGAAATTGCCTCCGGCTGCTATGAGAGCGTTCTCAACCCTTGCGTAGGCTTCCCTCTGGATGTCTTCCGACCACCTCAGACCCAGAGCGTCATAGACGAAAGAGCCTGCGTCCATATGGCCGTGGGCGGAATTTGCCTGCCCGCCTTTAAGGCCGAGGTAGCGGTCATCGTCAGAGTTGTCCCAGAGAGTGCGGAAAAGCACGACCGGGGTTGTTCCGCCGCCGGAGTACATATTCACCGTGGAGCTGCCTGAAGAAGCGGAGTCGAGGTTCTCGATGTCGTTCGCGCAGGCAACCGCCATCGGGAGAAGGCGCACTTCGTCAAAGGTGGTGGTGTAGGCTCCGGAGTTAAGAAGAGCGACCTCGCTACTAAGGAGCGAAGGGTCGGCGTAGTGCTTTCCGAACCACCACATTCCCATCTTAGGGGTGGCTGTGGAGCCTGTGGAGTCGCCGAAGCAGTAGGTCCTGCTGCCCACTCCGGCCATCATCATCATCCACTTGGGGGTTTTCTTCAACCCTTCTGAATTGTCCATTCCGAAAAGCTGACCGAAAGCGCTTTCAAGCACGGTGAAGATGACTCCCTGATAGCCCGTGCCGTAGCCCCAGTAGGAATATCCTTCAGGATAGACTCCGTCGGGGTCGTAAATGGACTTTATCACGGAGGCGTTGTCCGAGATGCAGGAATTGATGAGCGAGCCGGCATTGGTTTTCTCCTTGCCGTAGATTGCCACCGCTCCGGCCACCGTGCCTCCGTAGCAGACCTGGTTCCAGTTGCCAATGGTGGTGCGGAAGCTGTGGCTTCCGGCGTAGGCGAGGTCGTAGTTGGAGATGCACTTGCGGCATTTCACCCTCAGGGCGTAGGAAAGGTTGTAGTAGAGCCAGTCGTAGCCCAGAGCCACGGCGAAAGCCATCTCGGCGGTGTCGAGGAAATGCTTGCCCTGGTTCCAGTCGTCGAAGGCGGTGACAGCCTCGAGGTCGGAAATGGCCTTGTCGAGATATTTCTGGGAGCCGGTCATACGGTAGGCGTAGGCGCAGGAGCCGATTCTTTTAAGGGCGAGCTGCGACCACTCCAGGATGCGTTTTCCTGCGGCGTCATACTGATGGACTATCGCGGTGTTG
>CAYNDY010000178.1:0-3973 GCA_964396105.1 uncultured Muribaculaceae bacterium | reverse complement strand
AAAAATATGAAACCCGCCGCAAGATACGCCGTCCGAGCAGTCAAATATTTCTGCTGGTTCGCAATCCTTTTTGTGCTGATTATCAGCGTTCTAGTTTTCGCAAAATTTGTGCCCGCAGACATCTCCCAGATGTTCATCCACGGCTGGTGGTCAGTCGCCGAGATTGCCGGGATTGTTCTGATTTTTTCTCTCCTCTATCCGCGCTTCGGCTATCAGAAGCGGATGGTGAGCATCACCGGAGAGTGGAGCGAAGTTTCCGAGAGGGTAAAGGACTTTTTCGCCAACAGGGGATATCGCATTGAGGCCGAGAGTCCGGATGAAATCCGTTTTCGCAGCACTCAGGCAGGGATTAGAATTGCCCGTCTCTGGGAAGACCGCATCACTGTAACGCCAACTCTTGGCGGGGTCGAGGTCGAAGGCCCGTCCAAAGACCTTGCGCGGATTGTCTCCGCAATGGAGTATCGCTTTACGGAGAAATCCGAATAGAAACTCCAGGATAAAAAACGCAGCAATCCGCTCTCTAGACAATTTCTGCCGCTTTTTCAAGGGCAGCGTAAAAGTCCTCTCCGAAGAACCTCGCAATCGGCTCGCGGAGGAACTGATAGACCCGGATCCCCTCGCGGCGGCCCTTCTCGTAGGCTTCGCGGCAGATGTCCCAGCGGTGAAGATTCAGAGCGGTGAGTCCGTTTGAGAGTTTGGACACCCTGATCGGATATAGCCAGCAGGATATGGGCTTGCGGAAATCCCCCTCCCCTTCATTCCACTTCATCTCCATAGTACACAGGCAGTTGCCATTGGGGTCCCGGCGGCAATAGGCGCACTCTTCGCTTCCCGGAACCAGCGGGGTGACCAGGTCGCCGTCGATATCCACCTCAAAAAAGCCCTTCGCATCCACGGCCGCACGGCCCTCGGGCGACATAATGGGGCTGAAATGGGGGTAGTTTTTCTCTATCGCCTCAAGCTCGCACTCCTCAAGCGGAGCACCGCTGTCCCCGACGACGCAGCAAACGCCCTTGCAGACGGGGTAGTCGCAGGCGAAATACTCCGTCAGGATGTCCCCAGAGACAAGATAATCGTCAATCTGGATTATTGAGGTGTATTCTTCACTTTTTGCCATAATGTTAATCTTTACCAGAGTTTTACTCCCTCGGAACTTGAGGCGCCTTTATTTCGTTGACACGACAAGTTCGATGCGGCTTCCCTCGGAAAGTTTCTTCAGAAGGGACTGTATCTGACTCAGAGTCACTGCGTTGGTCTTGTCGTCAATCTTGGTCTGTAGATCTCTGCCGGCGCTGTAGCGAAGAGAAATGGTCTCAACCCACCACTCCGGAAGGGTCTCGTTTGCGGCGTGCTCCGCAAGAAGCCGCTGTTTATAAGCCTTCAGAGCCTCCTCGGTCCAAAGCGGAGAAGAGGCGGAATTTATCCCCTCGCGAAGCTTTCGGAGAGCGTCAAGCAGTTCTGTGTCAGACGCTTCGCTCCAGGCGAATCCTTCCTCCGGAGCTCTGTCAAGAGTAATGAGCACGCTGAACCTCTCCTCAGGGTAGAGGGCGAAATGGCTCACGGTCCTCGTGTGGAAGCCCGTTCCCACAAGGCAGTCCTTCAGAGCGTCGTCCAGCATACAGGCGGCAAGACGCGATGTGCAGAGGTTGTCGGCGGTCATCGGAAGAGATGCTGTCAAAAGCACATCTATGCTTTCCCTGTCCCCCGTTCTCGAGGTGGTGGACCATCCGGAAACCGGCTGGAAGCGCACGGAAGGCCGACGGGAAGCCGCAGTTTCTCCCACAGGGAAATTCCCCGCATAGAACGAAATCGTCTTCCGGAGAGCGTCCGGGTCCACATCGCCCGAAAGCACAAGAAAGCCGTCGGCAGCGTTGGAGAACAGTTCGCCGAGAAGTTCTGAGGCCTTCGAAACGGTAGCCTCAGAGAAATTCTCATACATCTTCACCCGTGAATATGGGTTGCCCGAGCAAATCAGGCTGTCAATGGCGGCAATCCTCGCGTTGCGGCTTCCTTCAGTCGCCGCTTTCCTTGCGCTCACATTCCTCTCATATTCAGAGACAGCCGCCTCGTCAAGTTTGCACTCGGAGAAAAGGCCTCCCATCCACTTGAGCAGCAGGTCGAGGTCCGATGCATCGGAGGCCTTTCCTCGAAGCGAAGTGGAGTAGAGCGAGACATCGGCGCCGTAGCTTATTCCGCGGGCGGAGAGGATGTCCTGCAGACAGGAGTTGGAGATGCCGCAGACCGAAGTCAGCGTCAGGAGGTCGGAGAGAAACGCCGCCTCACCCGGGACAAGGCCGTCAAGACCGGCGTAGCCCTTGTTCAGCGTCAGCCCCCAGGCAAGCCCCTTTGCCCCTGAGACCCTTTTGTAATAGACCTTTAGTCCGTTCTGCCAGGTCCAGATTTCCCCGCCGGAGAGGGGTTCCTTGCGGGAAAGTTTAGCTTTAAGTTTCTTCGGGGTACGCCCGGGAAGACGAAGCGTGTCGGAGAAATTTACGGAGATTTCAGGGAAGGTTTTCCCGTCGTTCCAGCCTTGAGCGAAAAATGCGGAACCTTCTTCCTCCTCTGAAGGAGCGGACACAAGAGCCTCTGAGAAACCCCTCATAAGCTTTAACTGCACAGAGTCAGGGAGCACCTTTTTCTGGCAAAAGTCGCAGAGATCGCCCTCAGTTGCAAGCGGAGAGCCGTAGAGGAAGGAGCCGAGGCAAAGCCGGATGTAGGCGGCGTTTGAGGGCGCGGCTAAGCTGCGGTCAGCGCAGCGCTCAGCGTATGCGGCAGAGGAAAGTGCAATCTCGTCCTCGGAAATTTCGCCCCGCTTGAGCGAAGACATAACCTCGCCGAACACCTTCTGGGCCGCAGCCGACTGCTCCACCGGGGTGCAGAACGAAATCTTCACCGACTCTTCGCCGGAGGTTTCTCCGCTGGAAAGATGGGACACGCGGACGGAGGCAAAAGGTATTTCTTCAGCGGAAAGTGCCTCCGAGAGCCGCCTCCTGGCAATGTTCCCGAAGGTCCAGGCCATTTTGTCCATCACGGCATACTGGGCGGAAGCAATAAGTTCACGCGGCATCCTCGGGAAGGAGTACTCCGCCCCGATGCGGCAAAGTGAGCCGAGGGTGTCAACGCTTATTTTCGCGGCAGCATTGCCTGTAGAGGCGGCAGTGTCGCCATTGGAGGCAGCCGCCTTCCCGCGCGGAATCATAAAGGAGAAGGTCCGCATCTTCGAAGATATGTCCCCGGGGGTTACATCTCCGGAAACCATTACAGCCATATCTGAAGGAGCGAAGGAAACTGAGTCCACGCCACGGGAAAGTTCATCGGCAATGTCGAAAACCGCAAGGAGCAGCGAGTCTGCAAGGGAGGGCTTGCGGGAGAGCATCACATCCTCAAAGTTGAAAACGACGGCATCGTCCCGATAGGAGACATAGCCGTTGTATGAAGGAGCCACTGCATTGGTAGAGAGGAACTTCTGAAGGGGGCGACCCTCGATGCGACCCTCCAAGGAAAGGACCTCGCGGCAGGCGGCGACATAATCCCCCTCTCCGCGGCACACAAGCGCGAAATCCGCAAATCCCTTCTCGCCGCCGTTTGCGACAACATACCAGTTCATCCCGTTTGGAAGCACTCCCGACGAGATTTTAGAGTCCACGGGCAGTTTCGGCACATCCCGTCCCGCAAGAGAATTTCCCCCGAGAAAGAGCATAGCGCCCACAAAAGCCCCAAAAATCAGATTTTTCCTATTCATAATCATAACTTACTGCACAAATTCCACTGAATACACTAATTCCACTGACCGCAGACGGCGCACCCGGCATCACTGCCTTCAGGCCGTCCGTGCAAATCTCAATTCATCTTGCAAATTTAGTGCAAAGCCGGGAATTTCTAAATTTTTGCGATTTTGTTCAGTATAGTCAACAAAATTGCAGACTCAGTCATTCTTCTGGATTGTCATTTCGCAGGCGGCACAGTCGAACCC
>CAYNDY010000177.1:0-4005 GCA_964396105.1 uncultured Muribaculaceae bacterium | reverse complement strand
GTTCAGCACTACGCACAGCCTCTTGAAGCGGTTCTGCTCGTAGAGTTCGTTGACTTTCGGAGTAAGGCGGCGGTCAAACATACCGGCTCTGAGAACAAATATCGTGAGGTCAACAAATTGCGTGATGATTGAGGCGTCCGCCACGATGTCGACAGGAGGACAGTCAAGGAAGATGTAGTCATATCTTTTCTTGAGCTCCTCTATCAGCTGCGGGAACCTCTCCGAAAGCAGAAGTTCTGTAGGGTTCGGAGGAAGCGCTCCTACCGGAATGCAGTCCAAAGTGCCTGACACGGTGGAGATTATGCCGTCAAGACTGTTGACGTCTCCGTTCAGATAGGATGATACACCAAATTCAGAAACCACATTGAGATTTGTTCCGAGCGAAGCCTTTCTGAGGTCAAGGTCAACCACGACAGTCTTGGAAGGCTTGATGGCCATAGAGGCGGCGATGTTGATGTCATTGAAGGTCTTGCCGGCATCAGGGTTGAGCGAAGTGACCATCACAACGTGCGGGCCCTGTTTTCCGAGCATAAGGTCGAGGTTGGTTCTGAGCACCCTGTAGGCCTCGTTCATCATATCTCGCTTGCCGCTCTTTACGATAACCTTGCAGTTTGCATCGTCAAATGCCTTTTTCCTCTCGACAAAGAAGCTGAACGGCCCCTTCTTGAGCACTGAAAGCGGGATTTCCGCAAGAAGCGGAACTTTAAGAGAGGAGAGGTCCGCCTTGGTCTTGACGGAGGTGTCAAGCATTTTGCGGAGGAAGAAAAAGCCGAAAGGAACGGCGCAACCTATCACCAGAGCAAGGAGAAGCACCATTGCGCCGCGCGGAGCGACCGGAAGCGGAGAGCCGTTCGGGCGCATAATCAAGCGGGTGTTACCCACATTCACGAGAGCCGTAATCTCGTTCTCCTCCCTCTTCTGGAGAAGAAAGATGTAGAGCGACTCCTTCACTTTCTGCTGCCTCTGCATTGCGAGGAGTTCATACTCCTGGTCGGAGCTTGAGGAGATGCGCCTGAGAATCTGGTCTTCCTGCGCCTCGAGCCCGTCAGCCTGCATTTTGAGGGTGGCGACAAGGTTGTCGATGGAGCGAAGAATCGCGCTTCGCATTGAGGTGAGGGCCGTATTGAGGTCTTCAACCATCGGGTTGTCGGCGCCCTGAGCCTTGTAGCGGTCCCTCTGAAGGACGACCTTGTTGTATTCGGTAATCTGACTCTCGACGCTCGTGCTCGCGATGCCGGAATTTGCCGGGATGAGGCTCAGAATGTTGGCGGGGTCGTTGAGATAGTCCTTTATATAATTCGCGATGGAAAGCTGGTTGTTGACCTCGAAGAGTTTCTCGGCGTATGTGGAGGATTCTTCGAGATACTGCTGTGCAACTGCCTTCATATCAGTGAGATTGTTCTTCGCCTTATAGGACTTGAGGTCTCCCTCGATGCCGCCGAGTTCGTTCTCGATGAGGGAGAGACGGTCGGTTATGAAGGCGCTGGTGTTGCGGGCGGAGCGGTTCTTGTCCTCTATCCAGGACTCGTTATAGACATCGATAAGGCTGCTGAGAACATTCTCGGCCCTGGAAGGGAACTTGTCCTTGAAGGTGAGGACGAGAACGGTGGATTCCTTGCTGGAGATGCTTGCGTCAAGGCTCATACAAAGCCCTTTGCCGCGGGTCATCGCGTCAGTCCAGGAAACGGCAATGTCGTTTTTCCACTTGTCGGCGTTGAGAGTCCAGTTCAGGCGGATGGAGCCGATCGGAGTGACGAGGCTGTCGCCCACGGTTCCTGCTATTTTCTCGGTGATTTTGTCTTTTCCGACCCTGAATTTTTCAAGGACGAAGGTGCTGTCGCCGGTTTTCTTTATGAGGAAAGAGAATGCCTTTGTGGGGTTGTCACCCAGCAGAGAGAGCTCCAGAGGGGTGTTTTTATAGAGTTCGACGCTGCGAAGCATCTGCTTTTCTACATAGACAGTCTGGAGGTTGTTCCTTTCCACAACCTGCATCATAAGGTCGGGAGAGGTGAAGGCTTCCATCTCGTTTTCCACAGCCACGGTGTTTCTGAGCCTCATTCCGCCTCCGGTGAAGGAGGAAAGGTTGCGCACTGCGGCGTCCTGGGCGCTTTCATCCACGATGAGCTTGGCGCTGCGGCTGTAGGTTGAAGGGGTGCGGTAGAGGTAGAAGAGCGAGAAGGCGAGACAGACGGCCATTCCGAGAACGAACCACCATTTGTTGTCCCAGACCAGATGCCACATATCAAGAAGCGACATCTGGCCCTGTGAGTCGTCGCCTGCGTTGTTCTGCTGAATATTGTTTGTATCCATAAAGACGTTCTAGTTTCGAGTGAATTTTGGTTTATGAAACCTTCGGCGGAAGGCTATCTATTGTTTCTCTGACCGTTAAGGATTATGGTCGTGACAAGGGTTGCGACAGAGACGAGGAGCGAACCGGATGAAACGGCTATGCTCGTGATTCTGAGGCTCTTGTCGTCCACAGTTGACTGCCTCTGTTTGATTTTGGAAGGCTCCACATAGACTATGTCGTTCTGCTGGAGGTAGTAGGCAGGGCTGTTGAAAAGTTTGGTGCTGGTAAGGTCCACTTCGTAGATTACCCTCTTACCGTTCTGCTCCCTGATGACGGAGACATTCTCCCTTTTTCCGAAGATGGTAAGGTCGCGGGCAAGGCTGAGCGCCTGAAGGATGGTGACTTTGTCGCCTTCAATCGCGTAGGTGCCCGGAGCTGTGACTTCGCCGAGAACGGAAACCTTGAAGTTTGTGAATTCCACCGTGACTACAGGGTCGGAGAGGTAGTTCTGCTCGACGAGCATCTTCTTGATGAGGTCTGAGCACTCCCAGCGGGTTTTGCCTGCAACCTGGATTTTTCCGAGAATCGGGAAGTCGATGAATCCGTCGTTATCCACAGAGTAGCACATTATCCTCTGGCTGCCCGCCGACGAGGCCATTTCAGAGCCCGCCGCATAGGAAACTACCGGGAGGTTGAACATCGGGGCGAGTTCCGGCGTGCGTGAGCTCACGACGATGGAAAGCATATCTTTAGGCTGTATGACAATGCCGGCGTGGCGGTCGATTACTTCGGGATTGTTTATGACTTTGTCCTGGAAATAGGGGATTTTTTTATACGATGCGCAGGAAACGGAGCTGAGGGCCACGATTCCCATCATCAGGGCTGAGACAATTGCCGAATTAAGTTTAGATGTCATATATCTCTCTACTAGCTAAGCTTTTACAAATAAAAAATGCAGGTTGTGCGTTTCATTCTTTTGAGAATTTGCGCACAATCTGCAAATTTAAGTAAAATTTTGTGAAAATCCTAACTGGAGTTGCCCTAACGTAACTTGCTCAATTCGGATTCGAAAAAGATTGGATCAAAAAAGATCCTCAAATCAATAGTTTTCAGCGCGAAGCTTGAAGTAAGACTGCGGATGGTTGCAGACCGGGCATACTTCCGGAGCCTTCTTGCCCACTACGATGTGGCCGCAGTTGGAGCACTCCCAGATGGAGTCACCGTCCTTGGAGAAGACTACGCCTTCCTTGATGTTGGAAAGTAGCTTACGATAGCGCTCTTCGTGGGTTTTCTCGATTGCACCCACAGCGAGGAAGAGCTCGGCGATTTTGTCGAAGCCTTCTTCTTTTGCGGTTTTTGCGAAGCCTTCGTACATATCGGTCCACTCGAAGTTCTCGCCTGCGGCTGCGTCGGCGAGGTTCACTTCAGTTCCCGGGACTGCCCCGCCGTGAAGGAGTTTGAACCAGATTTTTGCGTGTTCTTTTTCGTTTGCTGCTGTTTCTTCGAAGAGCTGGCCAATCTGGACGAAACCGTCTTTTTTTGCTTTTGAGGCGTAGTAGCCGTATTTGGTGTACGCCTGAGATTCGCCGGCGAACGCTGCCTGGAGGTTCGCTTCGGTTTTTGTTCCCTTTAAGTCTTTCATTTTAGCCTAATTTTTATAAATTCTAAATTACCCTCCAAAGGTATTTATTATTTTTCAATCTTACAACATGTTA
>CAYNDY010000176.1:0-4018 GCA_964396105.1 uncultured Muribaculaceae bacterium | reverse complement strand
GTCGGCGGCGCGGGCTACACTGCGGGCGAACTCATCCGCATCCTGGTGAACCATCCGGCGGCGGAAATCGTCTTCGTTCACTCGGAGTCAAGCGCAGGAAAACCCCTCTGGGAGGTCCACACGGGGCTTTTCGGTGACACGGACCTCAGGTTCTGCAGCGAGTACAGCCTTGCTGACATCGATGTGCTGTTCCTCTGCTCCGCTCACGGAAAAAGCCGCGAGTTCTGGGAGAACAACTCCGCCCCCGAAGGCTTGAAGGTCATTGACCTGGCCCAGGATTTCAGGGACGAAAGCGATGGGTATGTCTATGGTCTGCCGGAGCTTCAGAGAGAGAAAATCCGGGGGGCGCAGAAAATCGCGAACCCGGGTTGCTTTGCTACCGCCATCCAGCTCTCTCTTCTTCCGCTTGCTTCCCGCGCCCTAATCCATTCGGATGTCTGCATAAATGCCATAACGGGCTCAACGGGGGCCGGGGTGAAACCTTCCGCAACAACACATTTCAGCTGGAGAAACAACAATATCTCCGCATATAAAGTCTTTGAGCATCAGCACCTTAAAGAAATCCGTCGCAATCTTTCGCTTCTTCAGGGAGACTTCTGCCCGGAGCTTGATTTCGTCCCGATGAGGGGCGATTTCGCGAGGGGGATTTTCGCTGCGGTGCACCTACAGTGTCCGCTCAGCGAGGAGGAGGCCAGGGAGTTGTATAAGGATTATTATAAGGACGCGGCATTCACTTTCGTCAGCGACGCCCCTGTGGACCTCAAGCAGGTGGTGAACACCAACAAATGCCTCCTTTCGCTGGAAAAACACGGAGAGAAACTCGTTGTCTGCTCGGTGATTGACAATCTTCTCAAGGGCGCATCGGGCCAGGCGGTGCAGAATATGAACCTGCTTTTCGGCCTCGGGGAAGACGCCGGTCTTCGCCTTAAAGCCTCCGCATTTTAGGCTCGCCCCTGCGGATTTTCAAAATGTGCGTGTCCTCGTGAAGGAATTATAATTGAATCAAGAAGTTACGAATATGGATTTATTCAAAGTTTATAAATTATGGGACATCGAGCCGGTTCGCGGCCTCGACACCAAACTTTGGGACAGGAACGGCGTTGAATACACCGACCTTTACGGCGGACACGCCGTCATCAGCATCGGCCACTGCCATCCGCACTATGTCAAGATGCTTTCCGAGCAGCTCACCCGTCTCGGATTCTACTCCAATGCCGTGCAAAACTCCCTTCAGAAGACTCTTGCCGAGAAACTCGGACGCATCTCGGGTTACCCGGACTACTCGCTCTTTCTTTGCAACAGCGGCGCCGAGGCCAATGAAAACGCCCTCAAACTCGCTTCGTTCGCAACCGGGAGGGCAAAAGTCCTCGCCTTCTCAAAGTCCTTCCACGGCAGGACCAGCGGCGCTGTGGCTGCAACCGACAATCCGAAAATCCAGTCGCCGTTCAACAAGACCGACCATATAACCTTCGCTCCTCTCGGGGACGCAGAGGCTGTGGAAAAGGCACTTTCCACCGGGGAATATGCCGCTGTCATCGTCGAGGGCATCCAGGGCGTTGCCGGCATCTATGAACCGGGGGACGACTTCTTCAAGACCCTCCGCACCCTCTGCGACAAATACGGCACTCTTCTTATCGTGGATGAAATCCAGTCCGGATATGGCCGCAGCGGGCTTTTCTTCGCCCACCAGCACTCCGGAGTGAGGGCCGACATTGTCACCACCGCAAAGGGAATGGCGAACGGACTTCCGATCGGCGGAGTGATCATCTCCCCGTCAATAAAGCCTGAATACGGAATGCTCGGCACCACTTTCGGAGGCAACCACCTCGCCTGCACGGCTGCAATCGCTGTTCTCGATGTAATTGAAAATGAGCACCTTGTGGAGAATGCGGCTAAAATGGGCGAGTATTTCAAGGAAGCTTTCATCGGAGCGGACGGTCTTGACCCGGCGCTGAAGGAATATCGCGGAAGGGGACTTATGATCGGGCTCGAGTTGAAACCTGAGTTCATCGGGCTTCGCGACCGCCTTCTTTTTGAAAAGCATTTCTTCACAGGGGCCGCCGGCGCATCGGTCATCAGGCTCCTTCCGTCGCTTACAATCAGCAAGGAGACTGCCGATAGCTTTATCGCAGCCTGGAAGGATCTTACCCGTTAGCGGTGATAATAGCTTGGCGTGATTTAACCCGTTAGCATTTACCCGCTCCAAAGTGCGTTTCAACAAATTTCGGCAATAGAGGAAAACTTGCCGCATTTTTATTTGGACTTGGAGTTTTTTGAGATTAACTTTGCAACCCGAAATGAAAGAATTTACAACCGTATATCAGCTCGGAGACTTCGAAAGGGCGCTTTCCGCTGCCCGCGAGGTCAAGGCCAATCCTTTTTCCAATCAATCCCTCGGACATAACAGGACACTGCTTCTGGTGTTCTTCAACAACAGCCTCCGCACCCGTCTCAGCACCCAGAAGGCGGCGCTCAACCTCGGAATGAATGTAATCGTTCTCGACGTGAACCAGGGCGCGTGGAAACTCGAAACCGAAAGGGGAGTCGTTATGGACGGCGACAAGAGCGAGCATCTTCTGGAGGCCATCCCGGTTATGGGAAGCTACTGCGACCTCATCGGAGTTAGGTCCTTCGCCCGTTTCGAGAGTAAGGAAGATGACTACAACGAGGTGATACTCAATCAGTTCATTAAATATTCCGGAAAGCCGGTCTTCAGTATGGAGGCTGCAACCCGTCACCCTCTCCAGACTTTTGCCGACATAATCACAATTGAGGAGCATAAGAAAACCCGCCGCCCTAAGGTGGTGATGACCTGGGCTCCGCATCCGAAGGCTCTTCCGCAGGCGGTTCCTAACTCATTTGCCGAAGGAATGGACTGGGCAGGATATGATTTCGTGATTGCGAATCCTGAAGGCTATGACCTTTCAAAGGAATTTACCCGTGGCGCGAAAGTCACTCACAATCAGGACGAAGCGCTCGAAGGGGCGGATTTTGTCTATGCGAAGAACTGGTCGGCTTTCGAGGGGGAGAACTACGGAAAAGTCATTTGCAGCGACCGCAGCTGGACTGTCACAGACGAGAAGATGGCGCTTACCAACAACGCCTTCTTTATGCACTGCCTCCCTGTAAGAAGGAATATGATTGTGAGCGACTCGGTCATCGAGAGCCCGCAGTCGCTGGTGATTCCTGAGGCCGCCAACAGGGTCGTCTCCGCGCAGACGGTAATCCGCGAAATGCTTAAATCACTCTGACAGGACGCTGCCGGGGCGCAGAAATATAAGTTTAGACGCAAAATTAAATAGTTGATAGTTAGACTCTTGATATGGCAATAAAGGTCGTTAAAATAGGCGGAAATGTCGTGGACTCGCCGGAGCTTCTTGAGAAGTTCTGCAGGGATTTCGCGGCCCTCGAGGGGGAGAAAGTGCTCGTGCACGGCGGCGGAAAAATTGCCAGCGACCTTCAGCGAAGGCTCGGAATGGAGCCTCAGATGATTGAGGGCCGCAGAGTCACCGACCCCGAGACCCTTCAGATTGTGACGATGGTCTATGCCGGGTGGTGCAGCAAGCACATAACCGCCCTGCTCCAGAAATACGACTGCAATGCTATGGGCGTTTCAGGCTGTGACGCGTCGCTCTCCCAAGCTACTTTCCGACGGAGTCTCCCTCGTGGACTACGGCCTTGTGGGCAATGTTAATGCGCTCGGAGTGAATGTGGAGAGGGTCCGGTGGATGATTGAGGGCGGGGTAGTGCCCGTTTTCAACGCCATCAACCACAACCGTGCGGGAGACCTTCTGAACACCAACGCAGACACGATTGCCTCCAGCCTCGCCGTGGCTCTTGGCGCTGAACTCGTCTACTGCTTTGAGCTCCCGGGAGTGCTTCTTGATCGAGAAGACCCTTCGAGCGTCATCCCTTCGCTTGACTTCAAGGAGTATGAACGCCTAAAAGCCGAGGGAAAGGTTGCCGGCGGGATGATCCCGAAACTGGATAATTCTTTCGATGCCATCCGCGAGGGGGC
>CAYNDY010000175.1:0-4119 GCA_964396105.1 uncultured Muribaculaceae bacterium | reverse complement strand
GTTTTTTTCTTGAGTACCGTTTAATATAAACTAATTTTTCTTTATCGGTTGAGGCTCCAATGCGAGGCAAAGGCTGTTTTCCCCGGCTTCATCACACACATAGAGTCGTTGGATAGTAGTCCCGGAAGGATATTGATAAGGCCAGTAGTTGCCGTCAGCGCCTGGAATAGGCACCGTACCGGCATTATTGGTAACAGTTACGGAGTTGCCATAATGGTCCTTCGGGATAGAGAGAAATTCATGATATGAAGAGGGATGGTCAAGAGTCCAATATCCTTTACTATTCGGGTCAGAAAGACGGTAAGTATGTTTGCCCTTCTCAATTTTTGCATACAAAATACTTGTGCCCTCCTGGTAGAGCTCCACTTTTTCTCCTGTTTCGTCATCAATAATGTAAATATCTGAAGGGAAAGTCTGTTTTGCGACATTGAGGGTGAAAGTCATTGATTTGCCAGCCTGGTCAGTGACTTTGACCGTGGCTGAGCCTTTCAGACTCGTGGCCGTAATCTTCGCTTTCGGAGCCCAATACTCGCTTCCTTCGGAGTGGACGAGAGTGGCATAAGCCGCCCCTGAAGTGATTTGCCATTTCGCCTCATAACCGGAATTGATACTGAATACTCCTGTACTATCCGGGGCGAGCCGGTATGAGCCGCCGTCCTTTATCGTCGTGCCGTCGGGAGCGGTGACCACCATATCCCCTGCGATGCCCTTAGGGTCAATTTTGAGGGTAAAATTGCGCTTGTGCTCAAAGTTGTATTCGCGGTCTTTCACAATGATGGATATATCCGTGCTGCCGAAAGTGCCCTTGAAGTCAAGACCCAGTTCAATGTTTGGCCTTTCCTGCTTTTGGATGACAAGGGTACCGACAGACTCGTTGGATGAAGATATACTCAAATCCTCCGTCTGAAAGTCCGGAATCCAACAATTCATAAAAATCTTTTTGATCGCCAGATTATTCCAAATAATTTCCGTCCGTGTGTTATCAGCCGGAATCCACTCATCTCCCTTTAATCCACGAGTATAAAATTGAGCGCGGTAGGTGATATCCGATACATAGACGGTGATGGTTTGGGACGTTTCCGCCTTGGACCCGTCTTTGGGATGCTTTGCGGAGACTGTGACGGCGTATTCACCCTCAATGAGCCCTGTGAAAATGGCCTTACCTTCATTGATTTCTATATTAAGGCCACTCTCGTCGCCTTCTGTCACGTCCCAGTTGAGGGCAGCGGCCGTCGCTTCAAGGTCATCCACATCAATGTCAGGGTCAAGTTCCACGCTCACGTCCTCAACTTCGCACGGATATCCGATATAAACGGCCACAGATTCGGGGAGCGAGAACGAAACGACCGAAACAGGATTGACGGTGACTTCCACTTCTGCGGAAGCCTTGCCGCAAGTTGCCGTGACTGTTGCCTCTCCTTCGCTCCAGGAGCTTACCTTGCCGTTTTTTACGGTCACAACTGTCGAGTCGGAGCTGGTCCACTCGATGACGGCTGTTGATGCTGCGGACTCCGGCAGCACGGTGTATTTTATTTTCGCGGTTTCGCCCTGAGTGAGTTCGAGCTTGCCGTCCTTTGGAGATGTAATCACAATCTCCTGCACTTCGCCCTCGGACGGCTCCGCCCCTGCCTGCTTGTTGCAGGAAGGAAGAAGAGCCGCCGCGAAGAGAAGTGTGACTAAAAATATTGATGGTTTTCGCATATTAAAAGTAGTAGTTCAGGGCGACGTTAAAACCTATGTTCTCCGTTCCGTAGAGCAGGGCGTGGCTGCCCGGGCTCACGAGGTCGTTGTACTGCTCCACCTTGTTCGTGAGGGAAGAGAAGCCCTCGAAAATGGCGTAGGTCTGAGGCTGCCACATAAACATCACCGGAGTGAAGGTCATCGCGGCAGTAAGGGAGAGTT
Organism: uncultured Muribaculaceae bacterium; assembly: GCA_964396105.1. Lineage (GTDB taxonomy): Bacteria > Bacteroidota > Bacteroidia > Bacteroidales > UBA932 > Cryptobacteroides. The sequence goes on along the minus strand of CAYNDY010000175.1, from coordinate 2,217 downwards.
TGCCCATAATGAACCACTCCACACCCATATCTGCGCTGATTCCAAGGCCCTGGGTGACTCCCACGTTGTAGCGCTTCAAAGGCCTTCCGTAGGCGATGCCGAGGGTGGACTTGAAGTCGTTGAGGGTGGCGGAGGAGCCTGAGGTGGCAGGCTGGGTCATCGGCATTGAGGATGGAACCGGATTGAGGTTCGTGATGGCGTTGCCGTAGTCGAAGCTGAGGCCGCCGCCCGCGATGGCATAGACTATGTTGAAGCCTGCGAGGAACTTCAGAGGCCCCTTGCCCGCAAGGTACTGGGCGCCCACAGCGAGGCTACCGCTGTTGAGGTTGGAGATGGCGTCGTCCACCACCTTGTTCTCTGAGTTCGGATCGATGGACTTCGCGAGGTCGTCCTGGACATATTCCTTATAGTCGATGTGGCTTCCGTTGATGCCGAGGGTGGCGCGGATGGCCCACTTTTCATTGAGGTAGTACCTCAGGCGGAACGCAGCGAGAGGGTCCTGCGAGAGGATGAACATCTGCTTGCTGGTGGTGGCGTTGTCGGCGATGAATTCTCCGGCATATTCTCCGGCCTTAGGCTGCATAGAGAGTTTGTACCCGAGCGTGGCAGGATTGAAGGTCACACCGATGGACCATTCGCCGCCCTTGGGGCTGAACTTCTCGGAGGCCTTCCCCCTTTCCTGAGCGAACAGGGAGGTGGAAAGCAGAAGAGCTCCGGCCAAAATGATTATCTTGTTGATTTTCATACGATTCAAATTAAATTAGTTGTGAAGATTCGGGGAGGAGAGTAACGCAGCCGCCCGTCTGTCCCTTCAATTTTTACTTAAGGCCTGGTTCTGAAATGTACGCTGTCGGAGCCATATCCAGCTTGAAATAAGCCGCCATTCCGCAATCCACGCTCTTCTGCACTGTAGCATAGAAATAAGCCTCGGTGTCAGTCAGTTTGTTGTCCTCGTTGGCAGTGTAGGTGTCGCCCTTGCCCTCGGCTACGCACTTTACTGTAAGAGCCTTGCCTGCAGGGCAGCCGAGAGTGGTCTCGAAGTAGCCGTCCTGAACGGTCGTGACGGTCTTAACCGCATACTCCACATTGCCGTCGCTGTCAGGAAGACCGTAGAAGATTTTCACTTCGAAGCCGGCGTTAGGAACATCAATGTCACTCTTGCCGTTCTTGTCCACAGCGATGTAGCGCACGTGGCCGCAGATTATGGATTTGGTGAGGATGGTCTCCTCGTTGATGGATGTCGGTTCAAGCGTCGTGCAGGCGGTGCAGGCGAAGATGAGCGAAGAAATTGCAAGTGCCAACAGGCCGAATGTGGCCGCTACACGGCAGTTAAGAATCTTTTTCATAATCATTTGTATTTATTGGGTTTATTGTTTCTTTGGGATGTGATCTTTAGTTTTCCTTTACGCAGCGGACTGACCACGTGAACTGACGATCGCGGTAGTCGACGTACACACTCCCGGAATTGAAGCGGAGGTAGTAAGCGTTGTTGATATCGTACTCCGTGGAAGACCAATAGAGGCCGAGGGTGTCACCAGAGGATAATTCCGGAAGAAAAATTGCTGAAACATTTGAGGAATATGCCTGGCTTCCGGAGAACCAACGACCATTTACTCCTTTGTAAGTTGTCCAAGCGGAATAATTGGCGGACAATGAAGAAAGTTCATCCTTGGTCGGAACTCTCCAGCCGGAAGGGCAGGCAGTCTGCGCATTGTTAAAGTTATATGAGGAACCGTAAAGGTTGCTCGCGCTTGCCCCCACATTGTAGTTCATCCAAGTTTTGCCATCTATTACCGTGCTTGCTATTTGTGTCCCGTCCGGCAGATAAAATAATGCTGAGCCATCAGCGGATATTGAACAAGCGTCAAACCAGTCAGAAGATTTGACCACAACTTTTGTCAGATTCGCGTTCCCCGTAAGATTCACCGTGGTAAGTTTCTCGTTTTTGGACAAATCAATGCTCGTAAGGTTATTGTTACTACAATCCAGACTCGTGAGCGCAGGCATCAGGGCAAGGATATCGTCAATAGAAGTAAGTCCATAACCGGAGATGTTAAGCTCCGTCGCCGTGTCCATATTGTCCGGCTGTCCATCGCCGTCGTTGTCGTAAGTTTTCAGGAGATAGGTTATAAGCGCCTCTTCGTCCATCGCGGGGGCGAGGTTGATGTAGGGCGAAACAGTTTTGATGTCGCCGCAGGAAACTTTGATGGCCAGAGT
>CAYNDY010000174.1:0-4146 GCA_964396105.1 uncultured Muribaculaceae bacterium | reverse complement strand
GCGTGGCGCTTGAGTGCCAGAATTTCCCTGATGCACCGAACAAGGCGGAGTATCCTTCACCTGTGCTCAGACCTGGAGAAGTGTATAATCAAGCGATAATCTTTGCTTTCGAAAACTAGTATGCAACAGTATTTGGACTTACTCAAACATATCCGGACGGACGGGGTGATGAAACACGACCGTACCGGGGTGGGCACCCAGAGCGTTTTCGGCTACCAGATGCGCTTCAATCTCGCTGACGGTTTCCCGCTTCTGACGACCAAGAAGGTGCACCTCAAATCCATAATCTACGAGCTCCTGTGGTTCATCGCCGGGGACACGAACATCAAATATCTAAAGGACCACGGCGTTTCCATCTGGGACGAGTGGGCTGACGAAAACGGCGACCTGGGCCCTGTCTATGGCCACCAGTGGAGAAGCTGGCCAACCCCTGACGGAAGAACCATCGACCAGCTCTCGCAGGTAATCGAGACCATAAAAAACAACCCCGACTCCCGCAGGATGATAGTTTCAGCGTGGAATGTCGCCGAGGTGGAGAAAATGGCCCTGCCCCCTTGCCACACCCTGTTTCAGTTCTATGTGGCTGACGGGAAACTCTCCTGCCAGCTCTACCAGAGGAGTGCGGACGTATTCCTCGGAGTGCCGTTCAACATCGCTTCCTACGCGCTGCTCACAATGATGGTGGCGCAGGTTTGCGGTCTGCAGCCGGGAGAGTTCATCCACACCACCGGCGACACTCACATCTACCTCAACCACTTCGACCAGGTGGCCGAGCAGCTTTCGCGCACCCCTCGGCCGCTTCCTCGGATGGTTCTGAACCCGGAGGTGAAGAGCATTTTTGACTTCAAATACGAGGACTTTACGCTGGAGGGGTATGACCCTTATCCGGCGATCAAGGCGCCAGTAGCGGTGTAAATCCGCGTAAATTCTCCTAAAGGGCGGATTACTGCGTTGTCGCTCGGGGAAAATCCCTTAATAAGTATTATCACATAATTGATAGATATGAAAAAATTGAATTTATTGTTTGCATCTATGGTTGTGCTTGGCAGCGTGGCCTCTTGCGGAGACGGCGGGGTGAAACCTGCAATCCCGAGAGACTCCAAAATTGAAAAAAATGTGGAGAAGACCCTCTCCCGGATGACTCTCGACGAGAAAATCGGTCAGATGACCCAGATTACCCTCGATGCTCTCGCAGCCCCCGCGGACAACGAGGACGGATATGTGATTCCGGAAGAAAAACTCGACCTTTTCATCGGGAAATACAAGGTGGGATCATTCCTCAACCTTCCTCGCGGCTATGCCGAGAGCGCGAAGACCTGGAACAAGGTTGTCCGCACCCTCAACGACAAATCCCTGGAGGTTATGGGCATCCCGACCCTCTACGGACTTGACCATATCCACGGCACCACATACGTCAGCGACGGAACCCTCTTCCCGCAGCCCCTCTCCGTTGCGGCTTCCTTCAACCGCGAAATCGCCCGCAAGGCCGGTGAAATCACGGCTTACGAGTCACGCGCCGTGAACGTTCCGTGGTCATTCAACCCGACACTCGACTGCGGAAGGGACCCGAGGTGGTCAAGGATGTGGGAGAACTACGGCGAGGACTGGTATGTGAACGCCGAGATGGGACGCGAGACCATCCTCGGAGAGCAGGGAAGCGACCCGAACCACATTGACGCTCAGCACATTGCAGTCTCAGTGAAGCACTACCTCGGCTACGGCTCGCCTTTCTCAGGAAAGGACCGCACCCCGGCCTACATCTCTCCGCTCGACCTGAGGGAGAAATACTTCGCCCCATATCTTGAAGCTGTCCGCGCCGGTGCCCTCACCTTTATGGTGAACTCCGGCTCCATCAACGGCACTCCTGTCCACTGCAACCCGGTTCTTCTGACCGGCTGGCTCAAGGAGGAGCTCAACTGGGACGGAATGATTGTGACCGACTGGGCCGACATCAACAATCTCTACATCCGCGAAAAAGTGGCCGCCAACGTCAAGGAGGCCGTGAAACTTGCCATCAATGCCGGAATAGATATGTCGATGGTGCCTTACAGCTGCGACTTCTGCGACGCCCTGAAAGAGCTCGTGGAGGAGGGTGAAGTGCCGATGTCGAGGATTGACGATGCCGTGAGAAGGGTGCTCCGTCTGAAATATCGCCTCGGACTTTTCGACACCCCTAACACCAGCGTTGAGGACTACCCTAAATTCGGCAGCGAGGAGTTCAGCGATGCTTCGCTCCACGCCGCAGAGGAGACGATTGTTCTTCTGAAGAACGAGAACAACACCCTCCCTGTAAAGCAGGGCACAAGGATTCTCGTGACCGGCCCTAATTCCAACGAGATGCGCTGCCTCAACGGAGGCTGGAGCTACACCTGGCAGGGCAATCTTGCAGACGACTTCGCCGGAAAGTACAACACAATCTACGAGGCTCTCTGCGAGAAGTTCGGCCGCCGCAACGTAACTCTTGAAAAAGGAGTTTCCTACAAACCTTACGGCAAATATTTCGAGGAAATCTTCAATCCGGAGGATGTCAGAAGGGCCGTTGCAGCAGCCCAGGGAGTGGATCTTATCGTTGCCTGCATCGGAGAAAACAGCTACTGCGAGACCCCGGGCAACCTTTCGGACCTCAACATATCCCCGAATCAGAAATATCTCGTTGAGGAACTCTCAAAGACCGGAAAACCGATTGTTCTCGTTCTGAACGAGGGCCGTCCGCGTCTTATCGGAGACCTCGTCCCTAAGGCTTCGGCAGTTGTGGACGCCATTCTTCCGGGAAACAGGGGAGGCGACGCTCTTGCGAATCTTCTTTCGGGCGAAGTCAATTTCAGCGCGAAACTTCCGTTCACCTACCCTAAGGAAATCAATTCCCTCATCAGCTACGACTACAAGGTCAGCGAGGAGGTGGACAAGATGGAGGGAGCCTACGACTACAACGCCGTGGTTTCAGTCCAGTGGGCATTCGGCTACGGCCTGAGCTACACCACTTTCGCCTACAGCAATATGTCCGTGGACCGTCTCGAGTTCAAGGAGGGCGATGTGCTGAGGGTATCGGTCGACGTGACCAACAAGGGCAAGGTGGCCGGCAAGGAAGCCGTGCTTCTTTTCACAAGCGATCTGGTGGCTTCAGTCGTTCCTGACAACCGCCGCCTGAGAGATTTCACGAAGATTGAGCTCCAGCCGGGCGAAACCAAGACGGTCACTTTCGACCTTCCTGCCGAAAAGATGGCGTTCGTAGGCTTCGACGGCCGCTGGACCCTGGAGAAAGGCGATTTCCGCATCCAGGCCGGCACCGAGGCAGCCACAGTCCGCTGCACCGAGACTCACATCTGGGACACCCCGAACATCTAAGTCCCTTTCCGAGGGGTTACAGGCCGAAGTACTTTTCGAAAAAGGCCTGGAGCTTTTCGGTTACGGTTTTCTTCTTCTCCCGCCTGTCGCCCCCTCCGAACCGGGACATAGGCGGGAGGATTTTGTCTATGTCCGTGCCGGTTGTCCGCACCGCTCCTTCCTTGAAACTGCTGCGGATGAAATTCTCCGTCTCTTCCTTTTTCAGGTGCTCCGACTCTATGAGTTCCTTTAGGTCCTCCTCCTTCTGCCTTTGGACATACTCCCTCCAGCCCTCTTCCACCGGGGTGTCAGCACTCACGCTCTCCACAAAATTCTCTATGAGTTCCTTTTTGCTGCGCAGCTGCATACTTGAGCCCACAGCCTTGCTGATGCTCACTAGTATCTCCTTGTCGGCGCAGTTGCCCTCGTGATACTTCTTCACCAGAGCGAGGATGTAGTCTATGTTGATTTCCACCTGCCGGATGAGTTCCGTCTCGAAAACCAGGTCGTCGTTTATGTCCTCCCGGTCGGCGGAGCGCCTCTTGCGCCATTTGTCGCGAAGGTCGAGGTAGATGCTCTGGTAGTCCTGCTGGGCTCGGTCGGAAAGGATGTGGCGGCTCTCGTCGAACTGGTCGAACGAGGAGAGGATGTTCTCCGAGCGGAGAAGGCTGCCGTAGAGAGCGATGAACCGCTTTTCCGCATCCTCGCCTAGAGGAGCCTGCCCGAGAGGGAACTCCCCGTCGAGCTGCTCCACAAGTTCGCGGTAGCCGTAGCAGTGCTTGCCGTTCTCGGCGTCGTAGCCGTTGAAATAGGACAGGAAGT
>CAYNDY010000173.1:0-4185 GCA_964396105.1 uncultured Muribaculaceae bacterium | reverse complement strand
AAGGACGCGAAAATCACGTCGGGAAAACTGATGGACATCGGGTTCCCGCGCAACGCCATCGTGGGCGGAGTCATCAGGGGGAACAACTCTCTGATTGCCGTCGGAAGCACGCAGATTCAGGAGTATGACCGCGTGGTGGTGTTTGCGCTGCCGGAAGCGGTCAAGGCCGTAGACTCTTTCTTCAGGTAAAAGACGCCTAAACGGCACGTCTGCTGCGTTGTTCTCCTAGCCCAAATCCTCTGGGCCCAAAGGTTGCTGCGGTTTGTGCGTCGTCGAGAGCCTTGCATCCGCACCATTTATGCGTCTTTTAGTAAGTTTAGCTTTATGTGAGGCCTGCCATAATGGCAGGATTAACGGGTTGGCTTGCTCTTTGAGTTTTTGGGGAGCGGGCTGGATGGGTCAGGGTCTAAAGATTTCAGAATTCCCTCCCCTCAGCCGTGAGACAGTTTAATTGATAAAAAGAAAATTGATATATGAGCAAGAACAAAAAAAATCAGGAAAAGGCTGAAAAACAGGAAGTTGAAAAGGAAGTGAAGGAAAGCGTGGAAGCTGAAGAAACTGCCGAGGCCACTGAAGAAACGGCTTCCGAAGCCAGCGACGAGAAGGCTGCAGAGCCTTCGAAAGAGGAAAAGGAAATCGAGGAACTTAAAAAGGCGAAGGCCGAAGCGGAGAAGCAGCTTGCAGAAAAAACTGACAAACTTGCAAAGACCGAGGACGCCTACGTGCGGCTGATGGCAGAGTTTGACAACTACCGCAGAAGGACTTCTCAGGAAAAGCTCGACCTGGTTTCAACCGCCGCGAGCGACACCATCAAGGGCCTGCTTGTGGTTCTGGACGACTGCGAAAGGGCGATGAAAGCCCTCTCCGATTCAACGGACGTAGCAGTTGCGAAAGAAGGTACGGAATTGATTTACAACAAATTGATGGCCTACCTCAAAGGCAAGGGCCTTACGGCCATCGAAGCTCTGGGAGAGACTTTCGACACGGATGAACACGAAGCCATCGCCCAGGTGCCCGTGGAGGAGAAAGAGAAGAAGGGAAAAGTCTTTGATGTGGTGCAAACCGGCTACAAGCTCAACGGCAAGGTAATCAGATTTGCAAAAGTTGTTGTAGGTATATAATAGTAAACGAATTGCGGGCACGGGCTGTTCGCAATTCATTTGTGTAAAGGAGAATCGTTGTGGAAGGCGATTCAGGCAGAATAAGTTAGAAACTTGCGAAAGTTGAATTAGAAATTGGGAGACTTAGGATATGGCAGCAAAACGAGATTATTATGAAGTGCTGGGGGTCGCTAAAACGGCCACGGCAGACGAAATAAAAAAGGCATACAGGGCACTCGCCATCAAATACCACCCGGACAAGAACCCCGGCAACAAAGAAGCCGAGGAGAAGTTCAAGGAGGCGGCGGAGGCGTATGCGGTGCTCAGCGATGCCGACAAGAGAGCTAAATACGACCGCTTCGGACACGCCGGCCTCGGAGACAATCCGGGACCTGACTTCAGCGGCGGATTCGGAGACCTCAACGACATCCTCAACAACCTCTTCGGAGGCGGTTTCAGCGGATTCGGAGGAGGATTCAGCGGATTCGGAGGTGATGGATCGTTCGGCGGATTCGGCTCCTCACGCACCCAGGAAAGGGTTGCAAGGGGCAAGGACATCAGGGTTCACGCCCGCCTCAGCCTTGAAGAGGTAGCCAAAGGTGTTGAAAAGGAAATCACAATCGAAAGATATGTACCTTGCACCGATTGCAACGGCAAGGGCGCGAAATCCGCAGCGGACATCAAGACCTGCTCCGCCTGCAAGGGCACGGGACAGTACAAGAGGGTCGTCCAGTCATTCCTCGGACAGACCATCAGCGTTTCCGTCTGCCCGACGTGCAACGGCGAGGGCAAGGTTGTGACCAATCCGTGCCGCAGTTGCGGCGGAAGCGGGCTCATCAGAAGAAGAGAGACCGTAAGGGTCAAGATCCCTGCAGGAGTTGAGGACGGAATGCAGCTCAGGGTTACCGGAGCGGGCAATGCGGCCAAGAACAACGGCGTGAACGGAGACCTTCTGGTCGTAATCGACATTGATGCCCACAAGGATTTCACCCGCAAGGACAACGACCTCTACTACACCAAGGTTATCTCAGTGACCGATGCTATGCTCGGCTGCGAGGTTGAGATTCCGTCCCTCGGAGGCGGCACTCAGAAAATCAAGATAGACCCGGGCACACAGTCCGGCACGGTGCTCACCGTCCGCGGCAAGGGCCTTCCGTCAGTGAACAGCTACGGCAACGGCAACCTCTACGTCAAAGTGGGAGTCTGGATTCCTAAAAAGCTCAGCCGCGAGAGCAAATCTCTCGTGGAGGCGCTCGGACGCTCCGAAGACGTAAAGCCAAGTGCATCAAAGGATGACAAGTCTTTCTTCGACCGTCTGAAAAACTTTTTTGACTAAGCATATGTAAAAAGTTCCAAAATTCCTTAAATTTGCACAAAACTTGCCTCCGCAAGGAATTCTCGAAACTTTAAAATATGACAAAAATTGATGTTGTACTCGGGCTCCAGTGGGGCGACGAGGGGAAGGGTAAGGTCGTTGACGTCCTTACTCCGAATTACAAGGTGATTGCCCGTTTCCAGGGCGGTCCGAATGCAGGCCATTCACTCAAATTCGACGGTGACGGCTTTGTCCTACACACGGTTCCCTCCGGCATTTTCCGCGAAGGAAGCGTAAATGTAATCGGAAACGGAGTTGTAGTGGATCCGGTCATCCTTATGGATGAAATCCATTCGATTGAGAAAAAGGCCGGTGACATCTCCGGAAAACTTCTTATCGCCAAGAGAGCGCAGCTCATCCTCCCTACCCACAGAATGCTTGACGCAGCGAGCGAGGCCGCCAAAGGCAAGGCCAAGATCGGCTCCACTCTCAAGGGCATCGGACCTGCGTATATGGACAAGACCGGACGCAACGGCCTGAGGGTCGGCGACATCCTTTCGCCTGAGTTCAAGCAGAAATATGAGGCCCTGAAGCACAAGCACTTCGGGATTCTCGCCCAGTACCCTGATTTCAAGTACGACATCTCCGAATATGAGCAGAAGTGGCTCAGGGCCGTAGAAGAAATGAAGAGGTTCGAATTCATTGAAAATGAAATCGTTGTAAACCGCTTCCTCGACACTGACACCCCGATTCTCGCCGAAGGCGCCCAGGGTTCTCTTCTTGACATAGATTTCGGAACATATCCGTTCGTCACTTCATCCAACACTATGGCGGCAGGAGTCTGCACAGGCCTCGGAGTCGCCCCGAGCAGGGTCGGAAAAGTTCTGGGAATCTTCAAGGCATACTGCACCCGCGTTGGCAGCGGTCCCTTCCCTACCGAGCTTTTCGACCAGACGGGCGAGAAACTCCGCACTATAGGAGGCGAATTCGGAGCCACGACCGGAAGACCGCGCCGCTGCGGATGGCTGGATATGGTGGCGCTCAAATACGCAGTTATGATGAACGGAGTCACCGAGCTCATTATGATGAAGGCCGATGTCCTCAACGATTTCGACACAATCAAGGTAGCCACCGCCTACAAAATGGGCGGCAAGACCATTGACTGGTTCCCGTACGAGAGCGTCGATGAAGAGATCACCCCTGTCTACAGGGAATTCAAGGGCTGGAAATGCGACATCTGCAAAGTCCGCAGCTATGAAGATTTCCCGCAGGAGCTGAAGGATTACATCGATTTCATCGAAACCGAGACCAAATGCCCGGTAAAAATCATCTCCGTAGGTCCGGACCGCAGCGAGATTGTCATCCGTGGGTAAAAAAAGTGGGAGAAAGTAGTTAAAAAATTTGCAAGACGAAAAAATATTCCTACCTTTGCAATCCCAAACGAAAAACGATGGTGTCATAGCTCAGTTGGTAGAGCAAAGGACTGAAAATCCTTGTGTCCCTGGTTCGATTCCCGGTGACACCACAAAAAAAGGCAGCAAGAAATTGCTGCTTTTTTTGTGGGTCCCCGGGAATCGCATATTATTGGGGCTACCGCCCCAAACCCCTGCGCCCTTTCCGTCTTTCCGTATTTCTGACATCGCTTCGCGCTGACAGAAATACCCGACCCGGGCGGGCCTCTGATGAGGCCTTTTTAACCCACCCACCTCTTAAAAGAGTCACTTTTTGCTGAGGATTTTGTATCTTTGTGCTTGTATGGCGGGAAGCGTT
>CAYNDY010000172.1:0-4215 GCA_964396105.1 uncultured Muribaculaceae bacterium | reverse complement strand
AGGCAGGTGCCCTCACCACCACTTTCACGGCTTCACAGGGACTTCTCCTGATGATTCCGAATATGTACAAGATTGCCGGCGAGCAGCTCCCGACCGTGTTCCACGTGTCAGCCCGCGCACTCGCTTCACACGCACTTTCAATCTTCGGTGACCACCAGGACGTTATGGCTTGCCGCCAGACAGGCTTTGCGATGATTGCTTCCGCTTCAGTTCAGGAGGCTCTTGACATCGCGGCAGTCGCTCACCTTTCAGCAATCAAGGCAAGCATTCCGTTCCTCCACTTCTTCGACGGATTCCGCACATCACACGAAATCCAGAAAATCGAGCTTCTCGACGAGGAGGCTCTCAAGGGAATGATCAGCACAAAGGCTCTCGCAGCTTTCCGTGCACGCGCCCTCAACCCTGATTCTCCTGTAACCCGCGGCTCAGCACAGAACGGCGACGTTTACTTCCAGGCACGCGAGGCCTGCAACGGCGCTTACGAGGCTGTTCCTGACATCGTCGCAAGGTATATGGGCGAAATCAGTGAGCTCAGCGGCAGAAGCTACCGTCCGTTCGACTACTATGGAGCACCGGATGCGGAGAACATCATCATCGCGATGGGTTCAGTGACCGAGACCATCAAGGAGACCATCGACCACCTCGCAGCCGAGGGCAAGAAGGTCGGCCTTATGATCGTCCGCCTCTACAGGCCGTTCTCAGCGAAATACTTCTTTAAGGCCCTTCCTGAGTCAGTCAAGAGAATCGCGGTTCTCGACAGGACCAAGGAGCCGGGCTCACTCGGAGAGCCTCTCTACCTCGACATCAAGGCGCTCTTCCAGGGCAAGGAGAACTCACCTCTTATCGTCGGCGGCCGCTACGGTCTTTCTTCAAAGGACACCACCCCGGCTCAGATTATCTCAGTTTACGAGAATCTCGAGCTCGCGGAGCCTAAGACCGACTTCACCATCGGCATCGTGGATGACGTGACCTTCAAGTCACTCCCTGTAAAGGAGGAAATTTCCATTATGAAGCCGGGCACAACCGAGTGCAAATTCTTCGGTCTCGGTTCAGACGGAACTGTGGGCGCCAACAAGAACACCATCAAGATCATCGGTGACCACACTTCAAAGTATGCCCAGGGCTATTTCGACTACGACTCAAAGAAGTCAGGCGGATACACCTGCTCACACCTTCGTTTCGGTGACCTCCCTATCAAGGCTCCGTACCTCGTTTCAACTCCGGACTTCGTTGCCTGCCATGTTCCTTCATACCTTTCAAAGTATGACGTTCTCGCCGGCATCAAGCAGAACGGTACCCTCCTTCTCAACAGCCTCTGGGACGAGAAAGAGACCCTCGAGAGGATTCCTGACCACGTGAAGGGCATCATCGGAAGAAAGAACATCAAACTCTACATCATCAACGCGACCAAGATCGCCGCTGAAATCGGACTCGGCGGAAGGACCAACACCATCCTCCAGTCAGCATTCTTCAAGATTACCAACATCATCCCTTACGAGGACGCTGTCGGATATATGAAGCAGGCCATCCTCAAGAGCTACGGCAAGAAGGGCGAGAACGTCGTCAATATGAACTACGCTGCAGTTGACCGCGGCGGCGAGTACACCGAGGTCAAGATTCCTGCAGACTGGAAGAATATCACCGCAAAATTCGAGAATCCTAACAAGAACCGTCTCGCTCCTTCATTCGTAAAGGAAATCGCTGACGAGGTGAACTCACAGTGCGGCGACCGTCTCCCTGTAAGCAAATTCATCGACATCCAGGACGGCACTATGCCTAACGGCACTGCCGCATACGAGAAGAGGGGTGTCGCAGTTAAAGTTCCTGTTTGGAAGAGCGAGAACTGTATCCAGTGCAACACCTGCGCATTTGTCTGCCCTCACGCAGCAATCCGTCCGTTCATCCTCACCGCCGACGAGGCCGCTGCAGCCCCTGCATCAGTCAAGAAGGCTGAAGGCAAGGCTCAGCTCAAGGGCTACAGCTACGCTCTCGCAGTTTCAGTTGCAGACTGCACAGGCTGCGGAAACTGCGTGGATGTCTGCCCTGCAAAGGAGAAAGGTCTCGAGATGGTTTCATACGAAAGCCAGATCGAGGAGCAGGAGAACTTCAACTATCTCCACACCAACGTCGGCTACAAGGAGGACATCCTCAACAAGACCGGCAATGTGAAGAACGCTCAGTTCGCTCAGCCTCTCTTCGAGTTCTCCGGCGCCTGCGCAGGCTGCGGCGAGACTCCGTACATCAAGACAATCACCCAGCTCTGGGGCGACCATATGATGATTGCAAACGCAACCGGATGCTCATCCATCTACGGTGCGTCATTCCCTGCAACTCCTTACTGCGCAAACGCTCAGGGTCACGGCCCGGCTTGGGCAAACTCTCTGTTCGAGGACTTCTGCGAGTTCGGTCTCGGTATGAAGCTCGGCTCCGACAGGGCACGCACGACCGTTGCAAAGCTTATGGAACAGGGACTTTCCTGCAGCTGCTGCTCAGACGAGATGAAGGCTCTCTTCACCAAGTGGCTTGAGAACAAGAACGACGCGAAGATAACCCGCGAAGTTGCCGACAAGCTCGTTCCTCTTATGGAGGCGTGCGGCTGCGACACCTGCAAGGCTCTGCTTGAGTACAAGCACTACATCCCTGCACGTTCACAGTGGATCATCGGCGGTGACGGTGCATCTTACGACATCGGATACGGCGGACTCGACCACGTGCTCGCTTCCGGCGAGAATGTGAACATCCTCGTTCTCGACACCGAGGTTTACTCCAACACCGGCGGACAGTCTTCAAAGGCTACTCCTGCAGGCGCAATCGCCAAGTTTGCCGCTTCAGGCAAGAAGGTCCGCAAGAAGGATCTCGGAATGATGGCAATGAGCTACGGATATGTCTATGTGGCACAGATCGCTATGGGCGCATCCCCTGCTCAGTATTTCAACGCCATCAAAGAGGCCGAGGCTTACGACGGTCCTTCCCTGCTGATCGCATACGCTCCTTGTATCAACCACGGTCTGAAGGCCGGTATGGGCTTGAGCCAGAAGGAGGAGAAGCTCGCAGTGGAGTGCGGTTACTGGCACCTCTACCGCTACAATCCTGCTCTCGAGGGCACGGACAAGAATCCGTTCACTCTCGACTCAAAGGAGCCGGACTGGAGCAAGTTCCAGGACTTCCTCAAAGGCGAGGTCCGTTTCGCATCCCTCTACAAGATGTTCCCGGACAATGCCGCAGAGCTTCTTGAAAAGACCGAGGAGTTCGCGAAGGTTCGCTACGAGAACTACCGCCGCCTTGCAGGCAAATAGTCTTGCAAGAGCATAAATGAAAAACGCCGACTGAATCCAGCCGGCGTTTTTTATTGTAATACTTGAAGTAAATGGGATGAATAAAGGATGGGATACGAGGCTTGCGACGAAGTCGAAACCGGAGTTACCTTTGGGTAATGAGGATTTCAGACAAGGAACAAACGAAGTAGACCGCCTTTATTCGCCCATTTACCTTACTTTATGCCATACTTTTTGAGTATCTTTACAATTGGCTTTGCAATAGACTCGGCCCACAGAGTGTACCCGTAGTCGCCCGGATGCGTCCCGTCAACGGAAGTCTCGTGATTGGGCGCCGTGGCGCAGGTGTCGGTGATGTAATAGACATTCTTGTACTTCTTGCAGGCCTCCTTCATCATCTTCTCGGCCATCTCCATCTTTGCAGCCTCGAACTTGTCGGTGCCCGTGTCGAAGTTGCGCCTTTCGCGATAAATCGTCTTCTGGAAAATGAGCGGAACGTCAGGATACTTCGCCTGAATGATTTCTATGAACTCGAAAAGCCGCTCCTCGATCATCTGCGGAGACGGATTTGAGAAAGAGTCGAAAACGAAGGCGTCAATATCCGGAGCATCAGCGAGAGCGTGCGCGAAATAAGTCTGCAGTTTGCTGTTTCCGGAGCACCCGAGGCTCAGAAACTGAAGGCCGGTCATCCTCGAAAGCTGCGCCGGATAGGCCATACCGCTGCGTGAAGTGCTGATTCCGTGGGTGTAGCTTGAGCCGAAGATGGCAATGCGGTGACGGAACGGATTTTCCACAGGGCGGATGACGCTGCCCTCCTTCACTCCGATTTTAAGGCTTTCCACTGAACTTGAAATCGGGAAATAAATCAGACACTCCGAAATTCCCAGCTTCTTGTTGGCGAGAATGTTCTTGGTGACGCCGTTCTCTCCTGCCGTAAGCG
>CAYNDY010000171.1:0-4321 GCA_964396105.1 uncultured Muribaculaceae bacterium | reverse complement strand
ATGGACGCGCTCACAATCGCCTTCACCAAGCGTTCCTTCATCCAGTACCTCAACTACCTCAACGCCCGGCTTCTGAAGGACTACGATGACACTCAGCACATAAATCTTGACGACTATGTGCTTGAGGACCTTAGCACAATTGAGCCGATGGAGCTCAACGCCGTAGTGCGCACAATTGAGCAGACCCAGATGTACTGGAGCGGAGGCAAGAGGCTTTTCAATCCGCCGATTCCGCTCGACGAGTTCCGCGCCGAGGCTAAACGAAACCTTGAAGCGGCGCTTGTTTCAATCAAGGCGAAGAACAAGGTGGTGACAAGAAATGTCAACATCACGAAAAATTCAGAGGGCACTCTCCGCCGCGTTCAACTCGCCCCGCGCGGACAGCTCCACAACGAAACGATTTACGGAAAGATTCAGCAATACCTTGTGAGCGAGGAGAAAGTAGGACCTTCATTCACAGAGGAGAAAATCCTCACGGTTGCGAAAAAAGCCTACCGCGAAGCGCTCCAGAGACGGCTTGAAGAGTTCGGAGGCGACCCGAAGAAAGCCTTCGGCGGTAAGAACAGTCTGGACAAGAATCCGGTTTGGATTAACCCTGCCCATAGCGAGTGCGTGCCTGCGAAGGTCGGGATTCTGAAGACCAAGGATGTCTACACGATAAGAAAGGAAATCGGCAAGGATCTCAAGATTGAAAAAGTGGTGGATGCCGGAGTGCGCGCCATTCTCAAGAAAAGGCTTGAAGAATTCGGCGGAGACTCGGCAAAGGCCTTCTCAAATCTTGACGAAAACCCAATCTGGCTCAACAAGGAAAAGGGCATCGCAATAAAGAAAGTTACGATTACAGGTGTAAGCAACGCCGAGGCCCTGCACGACAAGAGGGACAATGTCGGAGACACATTGCTTGACAGTTCCTCTCATAGGATTCCGTCAGACTATGTAAGCCTAAGCAACAATCATCACATTGCGATTTACAGCGATGCGGACGGAAATTATCAGGAAAAGGTGGTTTCATTCTTCGAAGCCACGCAGCGTTCGATAGACGGAGTGCCTGTGGTTGACCGCGAGTACAACCGCGACCTCGGGTGGACTTTCCAATTCTCTATGAAACGAAACGAGTATTTTGTTTTCCCGAATCCCAAGACAGGTTTTGATCCGAATGAAATTGACCTGATGAACCCGGAGAATTACTCTCAAATCAGCCCGAATCTCTATCGTGTACAAAAATTGGCGACCTGCTATTACGTTTTTAGACATCATTTGGAGACTGTACTCAATGATGCACCTGTTTTGAAAGACACTACTTGGAAAAGGATTCAAACCACCAATTACCTCAAAGGCATAGTAAAAGTTCGTATAAACCATATAGGAGAGATTGTGGCGGTGGGAGAATATTAACCGAATCTTCCCGTTATGATTAAGAAAACCCTCTACTTCGGCAATCCGGCCTACCTGTCGCTCCGTCTGGAGCAGCTTGTAGTGAAGACTCCCTCGGGGGCAGCGGATGCTACGAAAGATGATTTCACAACAAGGACCATCCCCATCGAAGACATTGGCGTAGTGGTTCTTGACCACCGGCAAATTACGCTCACTCAAGGGGTTATGGAGGCGCTGCTCGACAACGGCTGCGCCCTCATCACCTGCGACAGCAGCCACCTCCCCACAGGGCTTATGCTCCCGCTTAGCGGCCACACGCTTCAGAGCGAACGGTTCCGCGACCAGCTGGACGCTTCCCTGCCCCTCAAAAAACAGCTCTGGCAGCAGACCATTCAGGCGAAAATCGCCAATCAGGCCGCTTCGCTGGAGTATTCTACGGGGCGGGAACACCGCAATATGAAAATCTGGGCAACTCAAGTAAAGTCCGGAGACGCCGAGAACATCGAGGCGAGGGCGGCGGCCTATTACTGGAAAACCATCTTCCCCAACAATCCCGATTTTCTTCGCGGGCAGTTTGAACAGGAGCCGAACGGGCTTTTCAACTACGGCTACGCTGTTCTTCGGGCTATCGTTGCTCGTGCGCTCGTTATGAGCGGGATGCTCCCGACCATCGGCATCCACCACCACAACCGCTACAATGCCTACTGCCTTGCGGACGACATTATGGAGCCATACCGGCCGTATGTGGACAGGGTGGTTGTTGACATAATCGCTCAGAGCGGCGACAAGTCACTCACTCAGGCGGCAAAGGTGAGGCTGCTCTCCCTTCCGGTCATTGACGTGGAGATTGACGGTCACACGAGTCCGCTTATGGTCGCGGTGTCAACGACGACTGCATCCCTTGCGAAATGCTTCTCAGGCGAGGCGCGCAAAATCCTCTATCCCACAATGACTTGATATGCAGGAGAGGTTCAGTCAGTACAGGGTTATGTGGGTGCTCGTTTTCTTTGATTTGCCGACCGACACCAAGAAGGAGAGGAAGGCTGCGGCAGATTTCCGCAAGAAGCTTCTGCAGGACGGATTCATTATGTTTCAGTTCTCAATCTATATGCGCCACTGCCCGAGTGCGGAAAACGCAGCTGTCCACATAAAAAGGGTCAAGACATTTCTTCCGCCGGAGGGCCAGGTGGGGGTTCTTTCAATCACGGACAAGCAGTTCGGCTCGATGGAGCTGTTCCTCGCAAAGAAAGTGCAGGCGCTTCCGTCCGGCGCGGGAGTACAGCTCGAACTGTTCTGAGCAATGTCACGAAATCGAGAAAACGACTTAAATGCAAAATCCCAGCTCAGAACGAGTTGGGATTTTGTTTTCTAAAAACAGTCACAACATTTTGTGAATCAAGCTCTTATCTAAGACAAACTGTTTCTATCGGTCAAAGATAATGAATCTGAAAGCAATTCACAACTTACCGCAAGGGCGAGAGTCTGGGGTATCACTGTTTCTATCGGTCAAAGATAATGAATCTGAAAGCAATTCACAACCTCCTCAATGCGGTTGCAATAAACGATAATTTCAGCAAAAACATCGCCGCCCTTTTCTGGACGGCGATGACACGGATGAGATGAGCGTTAATCGGAGTCAACCGCTATAAATTGCGGGAATGACCTTTTACATAAACGATTTTGCCATTAACTACTCTAAAATGAGGTCTGACATAAACTCGCTTATGTTGAGACTCGCTCTTGCACTCTATGCAAAGGCGCTCTCCTGCAGTTGTCGTAACTTGGATTTTTAACATAATTTAACAAATAAAGGGTGAAGAGCAGAGGCGGCTTTTCAAAAGTACATCATCCGTATTGCAAAAAAACAGAGCACCCATTCGATAAAAAATGAATACTCTGTTTTTGTTTTGCAGGAGTGCTTGTGCCCCTATGCTAAAAATCCTAATGCAAATCTATGAATAAAAATTGATATAGCAAGTAGTTTCTATTAAATTTTGCGAAAAGCATTGAATTATATTAACCTGCGGCAGACGAGATTTTACGCTTTGTACTCGTCCCAGGAGCGGATTGTGATTTCGTCTTGCGTCATTTTGCAGAAGGCGCGGATGTAGGCTGTGGCGAGGCGGCTGTTTGTGATCAGCGGGATGTTGAAGTCTATGGCCGAGCGGCGCAGGCGGTAGCCGTTGCTCAGTTCCTTTCTCGTGTAGTTCTTCGGGATGTTGATTACGAGATCCACCTTGTGCGCGCTGATGAGGTCCATCGCGTACTGCGCGCCCTCTTCGAGTTCTTCACCCGGCCAGAGAGCCCTGTGCGCCGGAACTCCGTTCTCGTTGAGATAGCGGCAGGTCCCTTCCGTCGCATAGATTTCGATTCCCTTGTCGCGGAGAAGTTCGCAGGAAAGGAGCATATCCGCTTTCTGACGGGTGTTGCCTGAGGAAATGAGAACGCTGCGCTTAGGAATGCGGTGGCCTACCGAAAGCATCGCCTTCAGAAGGGCGTCGTCGAGATTGTCCCCTATGCAGCCGACTTCTCCCGTCGAAGACATATCCACTCCGAGAACAGGGTCGGCGTTTCCGAGCCTTGAGAACGAGAACTGGGAGCATTTCACGCCCACATATTCGAGTTCGAACGGGTCAATCTCCACCTTTTCCGGCTTCTCCCCGAGCATACACCTTGTCGCAAGGTCTATGAAGTTGACTTTCATCACCTTGGAAACGAACGGGAAGCTGCGGGATGCGCGGAGGTTGCACTCGATGACCTTGATGTAGTTGTCGGTCGCGAGGAACTGGATGTTGAACGGACCGGTGATGTGGAGGGCTGAGGCGATGGCAGCCGTTGTCTTGCGGATTCTCGCGGCGGTGATGCCGTAGATTTTCTGAGGCGGGAACTGGATGGTGGCGTCTCCCGAGTGCACGCCGGCAAACTCGATGTGCTCGGAAATGGCGGC
>CAYNDY010000170.1:2335-4368 GCA_964396105.1 uncultured Muribaculaceae bacterium | reverse complement strand
GCCCCAAAAGACAAGCAAGGACGGACTATTCGGCCTTGTAGGTTGAGGCGAGATGGAGCTCATCCATCTGCACCTGGTCAATCTGGGAAGGCGAGTCAATCATCACATCGCGGCCCTGGTTGTTCTTAGGGAAGGCGATGTAGTCGCGGATGGTCTCCTGCCCGCCGAACAGGGCGCAGACCCTGTCGAAGCCGAATGCAAGACCTCCGTGAGGCGGTGCGCCGAACTTGAAGGCGTTGATGATGAACCCGAACTTGTAGTCGGCGTCCTCTTTGCTGATTCCGAGCACCTCGAACATCCTTTCCTGAACAGGAGCCTCGTGGATACGGATGGAACCGCCTCCGAGCTCAGTGCCGTTGAGGACAAAGTCGTATGCGTTTGCGCAGACCCTCTCGAGGTCTTCCTTTTTGTCGCTGTAGAAAAGGGAGAGATGCTCAGGCTTCGGCGCAGTGAACGGATGGTGCATAGCGTAGAAGCGGTTTGTTTCGTCGTCCCATTCCAGAAGCGGGAAGTCAACGACCCAGAGCGGTGCGAAGTTGTGAGGATCGCGCAGACCGAGCCTGTTGCCCATCTCGATTCGGAGAACTCCGAGCTGTGTCTGGGTCTTTCTCTTCGGGCCGCAAAGAACGAGAATAAGGTCGCCCTTTTCTGCGCCGGTCCTCTCTGCAATGCCCTGAAGTTCCTCCGCGCTGAAGAATTTGTCAACGGAGGATTTGACGCTTCCGTCTGCGTTGAGTTTTATGTAAACCAGCCCTTTGGCGCCCACCTGAGGCCTCTTGACCCATTCGGTGAGTTCGTCGAGCTGTTTGCGGGTGTATTCCGCAAGCCCTTTCACTGCGATTGCGCCCACATACTCCACTGAGTCGAAAACTCCGAAGCCGTGGCCCTGCGCAAGGGAAGTGATTTCGTGGAGCTTCATTCCGTAGCGGATATCCGGCTTGTCGGAGCCGTAGTTGTCCATCGCGTCGTACCAGCTCATCCTCGGAATAGGGTTCGGGATGGTGACGTCAAGAACATTCTTGAACAGAGTCCTCATCATACCCTCGAAGGTGTTCAGTACATCCTCCTGCTCCACGAATGACATCTCGCAGTCAATCTGGGTGAACTCAGGCTGACGGTCTGCGCGAAGGTCCTCGTCGCGGAAGCAGCGCACAATCTGGAAATAGCGGTCGTAGCCCGCCACCATAAGCAGCTGCTTGAAAGTCTGCGGAGACTGCGGAAGGGCGTAGAACTGTCCCGGGTTCATCCTTGAAGGAACGACGAAGTCGCGCGCTCCCTCCGGAGTGGATTTTATGAGGTATGGAGTCTCGATTTCAAGGAAATTCTGTGCGTCGAGGTAGTTGCGGACCTCGTGTGCAATCCTGTGACGAAGTTCGAGAGCCTTGCGGAGCGGGTTGCGGCGAAGGTCGAGATAGCGGTACTTAGCCCTGAGCTCCTCTCCGCCGTCGCTGACGTCCTCGATTGTGAAAGGAGGGGTCTGTGCCTTGTTGAGGACCTTGAGGGATGAAAGCACGATTTCAATGTCTCCGGTTTCCATCTTAGGGTTTTTGCTGGCCCTCTCGACAACTTTTCCAGTAGCCTGGATGACATATTCCCTTCCGAGCGAAGCGGCTGCGGATGAAAGCGCCTCCTCCGCCGAAGCCTCCACGACGAGCTGGGTGATGCCGTAGCGGTCGCGCAGGTCAATGAATGTCATTCCTCCGAGTTTGCGGCATTTCTGGACCCATCCGGCCAGAGTCACCGTTTCCCCGACGTTGGCAAGCCGAAGCTCACCGCAAGTTTTAGTTCTGTACATATTTAATCTTTTTACTATTACTATCTTTTTGAATATCAGGCTCTTCCGCCTTTGCCTTCCCAACGTGGCATTCCGCGCCTCCATTTTTCATAGTTCCCAAGTGTAAGCGGGCTGAAAAAGCCTACAAAATTAGCAATTTAACTCAAGTTTAGCAAGAATAAAGGCGTCGGGTTTATCCCTCATCCGTAGGGAAAATCGAACTAATTTGCTATCTTTGCGCTGACACGGGAATTTGTAA
>CAYNDY010000170.1:0-2235 GCA_964396105.1 uncultured Muribaculaceae bacterium | reverse complement strand
CCGTAGGGAAAATCGAACTAATTTGCTATCTTTGCGCTGACACGGGAATTTGTAACCTCTTAAAACTTGGAATTATGTCACTGAATAAAGTAATGCTTATCGGAAATGTCGGTGCAGAGCCCGAAATCCGCTATCTCGCCGGAGCCAACCCTCAGGATAACATCAAGGTCGCATCGCTGCGTCTCGCAACTTCAGAGCGCTACCGCGACCGCACCACAAACGAGGTCAAGGAAACGACCGAGTGGCACAGCGTCTCCGCCTGGAGAGGCCTTGCCGACATCATCGAGAAATATGTTCACAAGGGAACTCAGATTTACGTAGAAGGCCGCATCCACACCCGCACCTGGACCGACCGCGACAACAACACACGCTATTCGACTGAAATAGTGGCTGACTCCCTCCAGCTCCTCGGCCGCCGTCCGGACGCCCCTGCCGGCGCTCCGGCCTCATCCGCCGGCACCGCGTCTCCGGCTCCATCAGCCGCTCCGGCTCCAACCGCAGCCCCGACTCAGCTTCAGCCAGCTCCGGCACCAACCCAGGACCCGCTCCAATCTCCTGACGACGACCTGCCGTTCTAGGCGGCGCGTTTTCTCTCGGTGAGGGCGAAAAGGACTGAAATCAGGATTGCCACTGCGGCGAGGGAGATGAAGATGTATTCTGAACTCATTGCCGCCTCGAGACCGGAGCTACGCTTAAAAATGCCGCCTACCACCACCGGGACGGTCATAAGACCTATGTTCTGAATCCAGTAAATCAGCGAATAGGCTGTGCCGAGGTTCTTTTCCGGAACTATCTTCGGCACCGTCGGCCACATCGCGGCTGGAAGAAGCGAATAGCCAACTCCGAGTATACCGATGGCTATGTAGCCGAGGAAACTGCAGCTGACAGTCTCGCCGCTGAGGGTGACTGACGCCGGGGCGAAGGCAATCATAAGATGTGCAATCAGAACGAGTACAGCGCCGGAAATCATCCATCTCGGACCCTTGCCGACCTTGTCCACGAGAAGACCGAAAAGCGGGGCGAAGACCACCGTGAAAAACGGAATCATCGACACCATCACGCTGGCGCTCTCTGCGGGGATGCCGAAGCGCGGGATGAGGATTGAGGTTGCGAATTTCTTGAACGAGATTATGCAGCAGTAGAAGAAGACGCACAGAAGCGCAATCATAACGAAGCGCCTGTTTCCGAGGATTTTGAATATGTCCGAAAACCTGAACTTGTCGTCTTTGTCCGCTTCTTTAGCGGTGTCCTGACTTTCAATGGCTTCGACCTCAGAAGACACTCCCTCCGCTCTTTCAGCCTCCCCGCAAGAGGCTCCCTTTCTTTCCATAGCCCTATCAAACCGCGCGTCCATCGCGACGAACACCGCCCAGAGCACACCGCCGAGAAGCAACAGGCTGAGCCCCACGAGAGCGGGACGGTTAGTCTGGGAAAGAGTGTAGATTTCTCCCGGAGCATTTTCCGCAATGAGAACCGGGGAGAGAAGCAGGGCCGCAGCTGTCCCGAGGCGTGCAATCGCAAGCTGAAGCCCCATAGCAAGCGCCATCGGGCCGTCCTTGAACCACTTCGCAATCGAGCGTGTCACCGCAACTCCCGCAATCTCCGACCCCAGGCCGAAAAGCATACAGCCGATGTAGGCGACGGTAAGAGACACTTTAGGGGCGAGGCCTGCGGAAATGGCTCCGGTGACCATCGCGGCCCCAAGGGCCATCATTCCCACGAAAATGGACCCGGTCACCCTCACACCCCATTTGTCCAGAAGCATCCCGCAGAAAATCAGTCCGCCCCACACGCACAGGAAGGAATATCCTCCGGCATAGAACCCGTAGTCCGCCGAGTCCCACCCGAGTTCCAGAAGTTCAGGGTGGCTGAACAGCTGGGACACGGAGGAGAACATATCGTCAAAGAAGTAGGATGCGAACATCGGCACCACAAGCAGTGCCAGGGCAATCCAAGCCGAAGTCTTCGATTTCATCAGAATCGTTTGCTGAGATAAAAGATTATTTTTTTGTGCGGAAGGAAAGAGGCCGAATAAAAAGATGGGATACAAGGCTCTCGACAACGCCCAAACCGCAGCAACCTATCGGTTGTGAGGATTTGGGCTAGGAGAGGAACGCAGTAGACCGCTTTTTAGTTGGCCTCTTTATTTGGATTTTTCAACGTTAGGTTTTTCAAGCCCATAGCCCTTGCGCCTGTCCTCAGC
Organism: uncultured Muribaculaceae bacterium; assembly: GCA_964396105.1. GTDB lineage: Bacteria > Bacteroidota > Bacteroidia > Bacteroidales > UBA932 > Cryptobacteroides. Next base: position 32 of record CAYNDY010000170.1, on the reverse strand, counting down.
CTTGAGCCAGATTGAGAAGAAGAACGCCAGCA
>CAYNDY010000169.1:0-4403 GCA_964396105.1 uncultured Muribaculaceae bacterium | reverse complement strand
AGGAGTATATGATGGTGCAGATCAAGGCTCTCACCGGCCGCTATTCAAAAGTCGGTGAGGAAGCGTTCTACAGGTTCTATGTCGATATAGACAAGACTTTACAAGAGGCTCTTAAACCGCACGAAATACTTTAGACGCGGATTTCCTCAAGGAGTACAACGCAGTAATGCGCCTTTTAAGACGGTTTGATGTTCATTAGGATTCGGCGGCTCATCGGCAGGAGATTGTTGCAGCGCGCTCCTATGTTTTTCACAAAGCCCAGCGGAAGACCGCGGTAGGTTACGACAAGATAGCCCCCGGGGGCGCCAGGAAGGCAGATTGAGTCGCGATGGAGGTAGCTCAGGGCCGTTTCGCGGCTCAGTTCCACTCTCGGGAACGCGTCCTCTCTCAGAAGACGCGAGAGCGCAAGGTCGGCCGAAGGAATGAGCTTTCCGTTTTTCACTTCGCCTGCGGCAACCCCCGTTGAAAGAGGCCGCACGGCGCTTTCAAGAACTTCAATGTCCTGCCGGACAGCCTCAGGCACTGCAATCAGAAGTTCGCCCCTTTGTTTTATGGAAACCTCCGAAGAGAACAGCGCGGCGATTTCCTTTTCTGAAAAATCCGCTTTCGCCGCTGCGGTTTTCCCGTTCTTTCTTTTCGCGGCTTTCGAGGAGCTGAGACCGCCTTCACGAGCGTTTTCAAAGCCATTTTGAAGGAAACCATCCTGAGCAAAGCACTCTCCGCCGTTGTCCAGCCCCGTTTTCCGGAGGGCGGCGCAGTACTGCCCTTCGCCGCTGACAAAGCCCGGGGCGAGCGAGAAACCTTCCCCCGTGCGGATTATTTCGCTGAACGGGCACTCCGCTCTGAGCACCTCCGCCCCGAGATTTTCCGCAATCCAGCGGACATTTCCGTCATTTTCCCTGGAGTTGAACGTGCAGGTGGAGTAGATGAGAATCCCATCCGGCGAAAGCGCGGGCCAGACATCGGCAAGAATCCTTCTCTGCCTTGCCGCGCAAAGCTCCACCGTTTCTTCCGACCACTGCTCCCGCGCCTTTTCGTCCTTTCGGAACATCCCTTCCCCAGAGCAGGGGACATCGGCGAGGATTATGTCGAAAAAGCCCGGCAGAGAGGCGAAGGCGGCGGGGTCGGCGGAGGTGACTGCCACATTCGGGTCGCCCCAGCGGGCCACATTGTCACTCAGCACCCCTGCGCGAGCCTTCATCACTTCGTTTGAAACCAGCAGAAACCCGTCTCCGAAGGCTTCCCGGAGCGATGCTGCGAGGTCTGTGGTTTTTCCTCCCGGCGCGGCGCAAAGATCCAGCACCCGGATGTTCCGCCCGAGCGGAAGTTGGCTTTGAGCGGTAGCGTCTCCTTGAGGCCGGGCTTTATCTGAGGCTGGGGCGCCGGAAAACTTGGAGAGAATCTGCCGGAAGATATATCCCACAAACATCGAGGACGAGTCCTGGACATAATATCCCCCCGCGTGAAGAAGCGGGTCAAGGGTGAAAACCGGCCTCTCCCCGAGTATCCTTCCCCACGGACTCCATTTCACGGGTTCACTGCCAGGGAAAATATCCCCGCTGCTTAGACCCCCAGTCAGGCCCTCGTCCTGCCCAATGGCTTCTGAGCTCAGCGCTAACGTTCGCATTTTGAACGGGTTGAGCCGCACGGAAACAGACGGAGACTCCTCCAGAGCCTCCATAATCCGCGCCGCCCTTTGGGGGCCGAACGCCTCGATGAGATATTTCTGAAATTCCGCCTGCAACTGTCGCGATGTCTTAGATTGCTTCCCAAATGCAAAATGGACCGGGAGAAGATAGGACTACAGACCGTATTTTGACGGGTCAAAACCCTCCGGTAGTTTACCGTTGGAGGAGTCAACCAGTCCGTCAACCACCTTGTCCAGCCCGTCCTTGATTTTTCCGCCCAGGAGCGTCTTCATCATAAAGTTGAGGTCGGCCTCGGCCTTGATGCTGAAATTGGTCTTCAGCGGGTCTGAGGCCGGGTCGAAGTTGAGCGTGACGCGGAAAGCGAAGGGAGCGCCGTCGTCCTTCAGCACGAGGCGGGAGTAGGGCACCCTCTCCTCCATCTTCACTCCGATGTTGAACCCCTGCACGGTGGCGTGGATGCTGTCAAAATCGGCCGTCACGCCCTCCCGCTTGTCTTCCGGAACGACCCTCAGGATGTTCCTCAGGTCCGTCAGAGCCATATATAATTCGTAAGGCGGTTTGGAAACCAGCCCTGTTTTGCTGTTATACTCTACCATATCAATATCTGTCGTTTTGTAAGTATGTGACTTATTTCCTAAATTTGCACGCAATCCAAGCGATTGCAAAATTATAAAAACTTTCGCAATATGCACAGGATATACTTCGAGAAGAGGTGCATCATAATCTGCCCGCCGTCCGAGGCGGCGCTTTCCGACCCGAACGCAGTGGTTTTCCAGCTTGCCGACCGCTTCGGCATCCACGACCTTATAGATATGTTCGAAAAATCCGACTCCCTTCTGAGGGTCTATATTCCCACTCCCGATGTGGACCAGACCTATCAGAAAATCTGCTCGGAGTTCGTTCAGGTCAATGCCGGCGGAGGACTCGTCTCCAACCGCAGGGGCGACTACCTTCTGATTAAGCGCAACGGCCTGTGGGACCTTCCGAAGGGCCATCAGGAGGCGGGGGAGACCATCCAGACCTGCGCTCTGAGGGAAGTGCAGGAAGAAACCGGCGTGAACGACCTGATTCTCAAGGAACTTATATGCGTCACCGACCACTGCTACCGCCGCAACGGACTTTGGCACCTGAAGCACACCTGGTGGTTCGATATGCTCTACAACGCCCCCACCGACCTCACCCCGCAGCGCGAAGAGGACATCTCAAAGGCGGCCTGGGTAGCAAAGTCCTCCCTCCCGCCGTACCTCCAGAACACCTACCCATCAATAGTAGAAGTCTTCCGCGAGGTTAAATAGAGGCGGTCTGCGGCGTTATGCTCCTTGGGGAAATCCTCACAACCTTCAGGTTGCTGCGGTTTCCCCTTCGTCGCAAGCCTTGCATCCCATCCTCTATTTAACCTCGCGCGGTTTTGTGTTTTTTTTGAAAAAGTGCTTGATGGTGAAACAAAATTGCTAAAAGTTCGTATAATATATTACTTATGTGCATAGCGATTTATGCTATTGCGGCGACAGGAGAGACTCCCGTCATATTTGGGTAATAACAACAAAATATATGAAACTTTCGCAGTTTAACTTCAATCTTACTCAGGATAAGATTGCTTCAGAGCCCCCGAGATGGAGGGATGAATGTAAACTTATGGTTCTCCATAAGGACACCGGTGAAATCGAACACAAGATTTTCAAGAACATAATCGACTACTTCGGAAAGGGGGATGTCTTCGTTCTCAACAACACAAAGGTCTTTCCTGCAAGGCTTTACGGCAAGAAGGAGAAGACCGGGGCGGAGATTGAGGTGTTCCTTCTGAGGGAGCTGAACCCCGAGCAGAGGCTTTGGGATGTGATTGTGGACCCGGCGAGGAAAATCCGCATCGGCAACAAACTCTATTTCGGCGAGGACGAAAGCCTTGTGGCGGAGGTGATTGACAACACCACCTCAAGGGGAAGGACACTCCGTTTCCTCTATGACGGCACCTACGAAGAGTTCAAGCAGGTGCTTTTCTCCCTCGGCGAGATGCCGGTTCCGAAATGGGTGAAGCCTAAGGTGACCCCTGAGGACACTGAGAATTACCAGACCATCTTCGCATCTGAAGAGGGCGCGGTCTGCGCTCCTGCAGCGGGTCTGCATTTCAGCCGCGAACTTATGAACAGGATGATTCTCAAGGACATAGACAAGGCATTCATCACCCTTCATATGGGCATCGGACATTTCCGTTCCGTGGATGTTGAGGATCTTTCCAAGCACAAGATGGACTCCGAGAGGCTCATAATCACCCCGCAGGCCGCCGACCGCATCAACGAGGCGAAGCACACCGGCCACAAGGTGCTTGCAGTGGGCATCACGGTCATCCGCGGTCTGGAGACTTTCGTCACCACGAACGACGAGGTGAAGCCTTTCGATGACTGGACCAACAAGTTCATCTTCCCGCCGTACAGGTTCTCGGTTCCGGACGCAATCGTGTCCAACTTCCATCTGCCTGAGTCCACGATGCTGATGTCAGTTGCAGCTTTCGGCGGGTACGAGAAGGTTATGAACGCCTACAAGGTCGCCCTCGAGAACGACTATAAGTTCGGACCCTACGGCGATGCGCTGCTGATCGTGTAAAGGGGCGTCTTGGGGCGGGCGGCTGCGTTGTGCTCCCCAAGGAAATCCTCACAAAATCGAAAAATTTATTCAAAAAAAGAAAAATCTGCTGTGCGGGAGGGCTCGTACAACAGATTTTTCTTTTTCTCTTTTTAGCTTTGCCCGGATGAAAAA
>CAYNDY010000168.1:0-4439 GCA_964396105.1 uncultured Muribaculaceae bacterium | reverse complement strand
GCTGGATTTACGGCATTTTCTGCGTGGAGAGAAAAGACCCCGACGCGCCGGAAGGCGACCTTTCTTCTGCCGTTGCCTGCGCGGGAATTGCAAGAACGCACGATCTTGTGAACTGGGAGAGGCTTCCGGACCTTAAATCCCGCTCCCAGCAGAGAAACGTCGTGCTCCATCCGGAGTTCGTTGACGGAAAATATGCCCTCTACACCCGCCCGCAGGACGGATTCATCGATGCAGGAAAGGGCGGCGGCATAGGCTGGGCCCTGATTGACGACATAACCCGCGCCGAGGTGAAAGAGGAGAAAATCATCAACTTCCGCCACTACCACACCATCAAGGAGCTCAAAAACGGCGAAGGTCCCGCTCCGATTAAGACCCCGCGCGGCTGGCTGCACCTTGCGCACGGCGTGAGGGGCTGCGCATCGGGCCTTAGATACGTTCTTTATATGTATATGACTTCGCTCGCTGACCCGTCGGAAGTCATCGCGGAGCCGGCAGGATTTCTTATGGTCCCGGAAGGGGAGGAGTATGTGGGCGACGTTATGAACGTGCTCTTTTCCAACGGCTGGATTGCCGAAACTGACGGAAGAGTTTTCCTCTACTACGCTTCCTGCGACACCCGTATGCACGTTGCCACAAGCACCGTCGACCGCCTTGTGGACTATTGCCTCCACACCGCTCCTGACGGCCTTCGCACAGGCGAATCCGTAAAGAGACTCAACGCTCTGATTGACAGGAACCTGGCGTTGAAATAATTTTGGACTTACCTCCCTTGGGGTGCCTCTGCGGGCATTCGGGGGAGGATTTTTTAACACTTGACTGATAACAAGTCTCGTTGGCACGGGACTTAATACACCTGACTGATGACAACCTTCGGACACTTTGACGACGCGGCTCGCGAATATGTAATCACCTCGCCTGCAACCCCCTGGCCCTGGATAAACTACCTCGGCACGGAAGACTTCTTCTCCCTCATCTCGGGCACGGCGGGCGGCTACAGCTTCTGCCGCGACGCCAAGTTCCGCCGCATCACCCGTTACCGCTACAACGGCGTCCCGATGGATGCCGGGGGGCGGTATTTTTTCATCAAGGACGGGGACTCCGTCTGGAATCCCGGCTGGAAACCCTCCAAAACCCCGCTTGACCGCTACGAGTGCCGCCACGGAATGGGCTACACCCGCATCGTCGGGGAGAAGAACGGACTTTGCGCCGACGTCCTTTTCTTCGTTCCGATCGGCTGCCGCTGCGAGGTTCAGAAACTTCGCCTTACCAACACAGGCTCCGCTCCCAAGACCTTCCGCCTCTTTTCCTTTGCGGAATGGTGCCTCTGGAACGCCGAAACCGATATGGAGAACTTCCAGAGGAACTTTTCCACGGGCGAAGTGGAGGTGAAAGGAAGCGTCATCTACCACAAGACCGAATACCGCGAACGCCGCGACCATTATGCCTTCTACGGCGTGAACGCCCCTCTTGCGGGCTTTGACACTGACCGCGAGTCCTTCCTCGGCCTCTACAACGGGTTCGACGCCCCGGAGGCAGTCCTGGAGGGGCGTCCCCGCAACTCGATAGCCCACGGCTGGAGCCCCGTCGCTTCGCACTGCCTGGAGATTAGCCTTGCCCCCGGGGAGAGCCGCTGCCTGATTTTCACTCTTGGCTATGTGGAGATGCCCCAGGACTGCAAATTTGAAAATCAGCTCCCCTCCGAGGCCCTTGCGGCGCAGGAAAAGAGGATTGCAGGGACTCCTTTTGCGGGTGAGACGCTCAACTCCTGCTCGGCTCTTGTGAACAAGGAAAAAGCATACGACATTCTATTGAAGTTCCTCTCCGAAGAGCAGGTGGACGAGGCCTTTGCCGCCCTCAGAGCCTACTGGGATGATATTCTTGGACGCTACAGCGTCTCTTCCCCGGTGCCGGAACTGGACAGGATGGTGAACATCTGGAACCAGTACCAGTGTATGGTGACCTTCAATATGAGCCGTAGCGCCAGCTTCTTCGAGAGCGGAATCGGCCGCGGGATGGGTTTCAGGGATTCCAACCAGGACCTTGTGGGCTTTGTGCATCAGATTCCGTCGCGCGCCCGTGCCCGCATCCTTGACATCGCCGCCACACAGTTTCCCGACGGAGGCTGCTACCATCAGTACCAGCCGCTCACAAAACGGGGCAACAACGGCATCGGAGGCGGATTCAACGACGACCCTCTCTGGCTTCTTTTCGGCACTTTCGCCTACATCAGGGAGACCGGCGACTTCGGCATCCTCGACGAAATGGTGCCGTTCGACAATGTCCCGGGCAGCGAAAAGACCCTTCTGGAGCACCTTTTCATTTCGTTCTACCACGTCAACCACAATCTCGGTCCGAACGGCCTTCCGCTCATCGGGCGCGCCGACTGGAACGACTGCCTGAATCTCAACTGTTTCTCCACCAATCCCGACGAGTCCTTCCAGACCACCGAGAACAAGACCCACGGCAGCAAGGCCGAGTCGCTGATGATAGCGGGGCTGTATGTGGTTGTGGGACAGGAATTTGTGCATATCCTCGAATATATGGAGGCTCATCCCGAGGTGTGCCTCGGTGCTGCGAACCTTCGCGATGGCAGGACCTCGCGGGACATCTCGCTGTGGGTCCGCAGGATGAGCGAAAGCGTTGAAAAGCGCGGCTGGGACGGCGAGTGGTTCCTCAGGGCCTACGACTTTTCGGGTGGCAAAATCGGCTCGGCCGAGAACGAGGAAGGCAAAATCTACATCGAAAGCCAGGGCTGGTGCACGATGGCGAGGATCGGGGCCGAACGGGGCCTTTGTGACAAGGCTCTCGACTCTGCAAAGCGTTTTCTTGACTCCCCTCACGGCCTCGTGCTTCTCTACCCCGCCTACACACGCTATTACCCCGAGTATGGCGAAATCTCCTCATATCCCCAGGGTTACAAGGAAAACGCCGGCATATTCTGCCACAACAACCCGTGGATTATAATCGGCGAGGCTCTTGCGGGAAGGGCTGACGATGCTTGGGAGCACTACTGCAAAATCTCCCCGGCCTTCATCCGCGACCAGGCTCTTCACAAGACGGAGCCGTATGTCTATTGCCAGATGGTCTCCGGAAAGCAGGCTCCGCGCCCTGGCGAAGGCAAGAACAGCTGGCTCACGGGCACAGCGGCCTGGAACTGGTATGCGGTCTCGGAGTATCTTCTCGGGGTCTTCCCGGACTACGGCGGACTGATGATCCGTCCGTGCCTGCCCGCTTCAATAGGGGAGTACCGCATCCGGAGGGTTTTCCGCGACGCGGTCTATGACCTCACCATCCGAAACTCCTCCAGTGGAAAATCGCAGTACATCGAATACAGTCCCGGCCATCATTCCCTCACTCTGGATTTGTAGAGGAGAGGATATTTTTGAATGGATATCCGTGTATTCGTACGGGGATATAACCAACTGACAGCCACAAGATTATGAAAGGAAAATCAATGCTCTCAATAGCCGCGGGGCTTCTCGCCGCAATTACTCTCTCCGCGCAGACCACCCTCCCGCTTGACAACGGATGGGCGTTTTCCCTCGGCAATGCCGCCTCGATGGAGGAGGACTTCACCCACGGCACGGAGTATTTCACCTATCTTTGCAAGGCTCAGAGCGCAAACCACAGTAAGTCCCCGATTATGCCCGCCTTTGACGACTCCCCCTGGCAGAGGGTCTCGCTCCCGCACGACTTTGTGGTGGACCTTCCCTACAGCGCCTCTGCGAGCCACTCCCACGGCTACAAATGCGTCGGCTGGCGCTACCCGGAGAATTCGGTGGGCTGGTACCGCCGCCATCTTTTCGTCCCCGAGGAGGACCGCGGCAAACAGATAAAACTTGAATTCGAGGGGATATTCCGCGACAGCGAGGTCTTCTGCAACGGCTTCTATCTCGGGCACGAGGTAAGCGGCTATGTCTCAAGAGTTTACACTCTCACTCCATACCTTAACTGGGGCGGAGACAATGTCATCGTAGTCCGCTGCGACGCCTCCACGGAGGAGGGCTGGTACTACGAGGGCGGGGGAATATACCGAAGGGTTCGCCTCCATAAGGCCGGTCCCGTGGCCCTCAGGCCCTATTCGGTGCGCATAGCCCAGAAAACGTCGGATCTGAGGCCCTGGACACTTGAGGATGGGACACGGGCGGTTTATGTGGATGCGGGCTGCATCGAAGCGGAGTATGATTTTGCCGACGCCTCGGTGAACCCTGCCGCAGTCTCGCGCCGGGTCACAATTCTGGACGCGGAAAATAGGCCAGTTTCCCGCGCGGAGCATCTCTGGACCCCGACGGATCCATATCTTTACACGCTGCAGATTCATATTTTCTACGAGGGCGCTCTCTCCGATTCCTACTCCTGCCGCTTCGGGGTGCGAACCCTCGAGTTCAGCCCTTCGAAGGGGCTTCTTGTGAGCGGGGAAAGCATTAAATTGAAAGGGG
>CAYNDY010000167.1:0-4442 GCA_964396105.1 uncultured Muribaculaceae bacterium | reverse complement strand
GCTGCCACTCTTCGAGACACCCGATTGATGAAAATCAGTCGGGTGTCTTTTTTTATACCCCGACTTACTCTCCATTAAACAAATTAGCCCCCGAATACTTCGGAGGCCAATTCGTTTAATGTTGTTGTTGAACTTACAGCGTTTCTCGAATGTTGTAGGTATTGCGCTCGGAGCTGTTGCGGGAGATCATTTCGCAGATGAAGCCGGCGAGAAACAGCTGCACTCCGATAACCAGCGCCACGAGGGCGAGGTGGAAAAGCGGCTGGTCGGTGACAGGGCGGAAGACCTCGTGGTTGGCCTGCTGGACCAGCTTTTCGATTATGACCCAGAGGGCTATGACCCCGCCGATGAAGAAAGTCACCAGGCCGGTGAAACCGAAAAAGTGCATCGGCTTCTTGCCGAACGTGCTTAGGAACCACAGCGAGAGTAGGTCGAGAAAACCGTTCACGAAGCGGTTCAGACCGAACTTGCTCTTGCCGTATTTGCGTTTCTGGTGATGCACCGGCTTTTCGGTGATGCGGGTGTAGCCGGCGTTCTTTGCAAGATAGGGGATGTAGCGGTGCATCTCTCCATAGACCTCGATATCCTTTACGACCTCGTTCCTGTAGGCCTTGAGCCCGCAGTTCATATCGTGGAGCTTTATCCCGGTGATTTTCCTTGCGGTGGCGTTGTAGAGCTTCGACGGCAGGTTTTTCGTCAACTTGTTGTCCTGGCGGTGCTGCTTCCAGCCCGAAACTATGTCCCAGCCCTCCTCGGTAATCATCCTGTACATCTCGGGGATTTCCTCAGGGGAGTCCTGCAGGTCCGCGTCCATCGTCACCACAACCCTTCCCTCGGCGGCCTTGAAACCGCAGTAGAGCGCGGCGGACTTGCCGTAGTTGCGGCGGAACGAGATGCCCCGGATGCGGGAGTCTTCCTTCGCAAGGGACTCGATCGCAGCCCAGGATCCGTCCGTGCTGCCGTCGTCCACCATAATGATTTCATAGTTCCAGCCCTGAGAGTCAATGGAAGAATGAATCCATTTCACAAGCTCCGGGAGCGACTCCACCTCGTTGTAGAGGGAGATTACTATTGAAAGGTCCTTTGCGTATTCCATATCTGTGAGTTTACAGGTTTATTGTTCCTCCACATTGCTGTCCTCATCCTTTTTCCTGAAATCGGCGAACGGGTCGCGGCGCGGGATGTAGCGGCAGAGTATTCCGGAAAGGGCGGTGCCGTAGAGGGCGCAATAGATGAAGTTCGAGAAGAAGGAAATCTGCGGAATCCTGTCCTCCACAGACTCCATCGCAGCGAGGGAGTTGGAGTCAAGGATGGACGCGTACTGGCTTTTAACCATTGCGAACGCCTCCTCGATGGATTCCGGATTGATGTAGAGAATGTATGCGAGGTTAGCGGCGGCGAAAATAAGCGCCGAAAATAGGGCTGCGTACATTCCCATTCTGAAGGTGTGGGCCGCTGTGGCTCCGCTTTCAGACAGAACCAGTTTCTGCATAAATATCTTCATAAGAAGTATGCATCCCACAAACTTCAGCCCCCAGAGAACCGTGTCTATAGCAGTGACTGCGACGGCTGAGTCTATGAGCTTCGGAAGATACTGAGTGATAAAGAAATAGGCCGTGGAGACCGCTCCGAGGGCAAGGCCCGCCACTGAAGCCCAGTTGAGTATCGAATTTTTTGAAACTTCGCTTTTTTCCATAATCAGATTTATCCCTTTAAGGTGTGCAAAGATAGAAAAAAATTCCTACCTTTGTCCGCTTATTTGAAAACATTGTCCGCCGTGTTTGTAGATGGCGGGATTAACCAGTCGCCGAGTTTGTAGTCGGCGGCATAAAAAATTCAAGTATTATGATTAACATTACATTCCCCGACGGTAGCGTAAAGTCCTTTGAGAAAGGAACTACCGGTTATCAGATTGCCATGGGCATAAGCCCCCGGCTCGCTTCAGATGTTCTTGCTATGTCCCTCAAGGCAAAAGACGACACGACCCAGGGGAAAGGGACGATATACGACCTCGACCGTCCTATAAATGAGGACTGCTCAATCGTTTTCCACAAGTGGGAGGATGAGGAGGCGAAGAAAGTCTTCTGGCACTCGACCTCGCACCTTATGGCCCAGGCTCTCGAAGCTCTCTATCCGGGAGTGAAATTCGGAATCGGACCCTCTGTCGAGAACGGATTCTACTACGACGTGGACTTCGGCGGAAGGCAGATCGCAGAGGGCGACCTCAAGGCCATCGAGGACAAGATGATGGAATTCGCACGCACCAAAGAGGCGTTCGTGAGGAAGGAAGTTTCCAAGGCTGACGCCATCAAGGCCTTCACCGAGAAGGGCGACGAGTACAAGCTCGAGCTCATCAGCGAACTTGAGGACGGCCACATAACCTTCTACACCAACGGCAGCTTCACCGACCTCTGCCGCGGACCTCATCTTCGCGACACCTCAGTCATCAAGGCAGTGAAACTCACCGCCATCGCCGGAGCCTACTGGAGAGGCGACCAGAACCGTCAGCAGCTCACCCGTATCTACGGTATCTCCTTCCCTAAGAAGTCTCTGCTCGACGAGTACCTCGTTCTTCTTGAAGAGGCCAAAAAGCGTGACCACAGGAAGATCGGAAAGGAAATGGAGCTCTTCACCTTCTCTTCAAAAGTGGGTATGGGACTCCCTCTGTGGCTTCCTAAGGGCGCGGACCTCCGTTCCCGCCTCGAGGAATTCCTCAAGAAGATTCAGAAGCAGTACGGCTATCTCCCTGTCATAACTCCGCACATCGGAAACAAGGAACTTTATGTGACTTCAGGTCACTACGCAAAATACGGCAAGGACTCGTTCCAGCCGATCCACACTCCGCAGGAAGGCGAGGAGTACCTCCTCAAGCCTATGAACTGCCCTCACCACTGCGAGATTTACCGCAGCAAGCCGCGCTCATACAAAGACCTCCCTCTCCGCTTCGCAGAATTCGGAACCGTCTATCGTTACGAGCAGAGCGGTGAGCTTCACGGACTTACCCGCGTGCGTTGCTTCACCCAGGATGACGCCCACCTTTTTGTCCGTCCTGACCAGCTCAAGGAAGAGTTCGAGAAGGTAATAGACATCATTCTCTATGTGTTCAAGACCTTGAATTTCAAGGAGTACACCGCTCAGATTTCACTTCGTGACCCGAAGAATCCTTCCAAGTACATCGGAAGCGACGAGAACTGGGAGAAGGCCGAGTCCGCAATCATCGAGGCATCCGCAGAGAAGGGGCTTCCTACTGTCGTTGAGTACGGCGAGGCTGCATTCTACGGCCCTAAGCTCGACTTTATGGTTAAGGACGCCATCGGAAGAAAGTGGCAGCTCGGAACAATCCAGGTGGACTACAACCTCCCGGAGCGTTTCGGCCTGGAGTATGTGGGCGCAGACGGCCAGAAGCACCGTCCTGTTATGATTCACCGCGCACCGTTCGGCTCACTCGAGCGTTTTGTGGCAGTGCTCCTCGAGCACACCGCCGGAAAACTTCCTCTGTGGCTGACTCCGGACCAGGTCAACATAGTGCCTGTGAGCGAAAAATTCAGCGATTATGCAAAAAAAGTTTGTACTTTGCTGAATAATTCCGATATTCGCGCCTCAATAGACGACCGCAATGAAACGCTCGGCAAGAGAATCCGTGAGTCAGAACTCAAGAGGATTCCTTTCCTTGTCATCGTTGGTGAGAAGGAGGAGGCCGAGGGACTGGTTTCCGTGCGCCGTCAGGGTGGAAAAGATGAAGGCTCAATGAAGGTTGAAGATTTCATCTCGTTGGTTACCAATGAGGTGAAGGCTCAGCTCGCTTAAGCCTTGCAATATATTTTATTAACTAATTTATAGGAGGATTTACCTATCGCAGCACCATTTAAACCTACGCCGCGCCCCGCTGGTCCAAGACCGCAGCAGAGCCGTCCTGCTCCTCAGCAGCAGAAGAAGGACGAAGGCGGATTGAGAATCAATGACGAAATCAGAGGAGTACCGCAAGTGCGGCTCGTCGGAGAAAATATCCCTGAACAGGGTGTATATCCGATTGCAAAAGCTCTGAAACTCGCTGATGAGCTCGAACTTGACCTGGTGGAGATAAGTGCCAAGGCTGATCCCCCGGTTTGTAAAATACTTGACTACCAGAAATATCTCTATCAGCAGAAGAAAAAGGCCAAGGAGATGAAGTCCAATGCGGCTAAGGTGGTCATCAAGGAAATCAGGTTCGGCCCGAACACCGACGAGCACGACTTCCAGTTCAAACTGAAGCACGCTCAGGAGTTCCTGCAGGAAGGCTCGAAAGTCAAGTCTTCCGTGTTCTTCAAGGGACGCTCCATCCTTTATTCGGAGCAGGGGGAGAAGCTTCTCCTTCGTTTCGCCCTTGAACTGGAGGAGTATGGAAGAGCCGAGCAGATGCCTAAGCTTGAGGGAAAGAGGATGATTATGATGATTGCTCCTCT
>CAYNDY010000166.1:0-4516 GCA_964396105.1 uncultured Muribaculaceae bacterium | reverse complement strand
GTCGGCAGGCACGCTCTCCGTGACCTTCTTATAGTCCCGCGCAGCCTTGTCGGCATTCACTCCGTCGCGGAAAATCTCCATCTTCCACTCGCCTTCGCCGAGGAATCCGAGATCGAGAGTAAGCTCCCTCGGGTCCCAGCCTGTGATAGCGCCCACATACCACTCATCTCCGCTGCGGCGAGCAAGGCTGATGTATTCGCCGATTTTGCCGCAGAGGGCGCGGCTGTCGTCCCAGACGGTCGGAACTCCCGCGATGAAATCCGTGCACTCCTTCTCGCGCATATAGTTGGAAGGCGAGTCGCAGAGCATATTGATAGGGGAGTCGAAAATCACATATTCCGCAAGCTGACGGCACCTTGTTCCCTGGCTCATCGCCTCGGAGCTTACCGGACGGTAGTTGCCTCGGGTGGCGTTGCGCATAGCGCCCTGGGTGTAGTCCATCGGACCGGCCGCCATCCTGATGAACGGCACTGTCACGTCGTAGGTGACCTGGTCGTTCTCAGGGCCGCCCCACTTCATCTGCTCAAGACCGTAGACGCCCTCGTAGTTGATTACGTTCGGCCAGGTGCGGTTGAGGCCCGCAGGCTTGTAGGTGCCGTGGAAGTCCATCAGAAGGTGATATTTCGCTCCCATCTCGGCAGCCCTCGCGTGGAAGCGGACCATCGTCTGGTCGTCCCTGTCCATAAAGTCCACCTTGAAGCCTTTGATGCCCATCTCGCTGTAGTGGCGGCATACATTCTCCATATCGCGGTCGAATGCCCAGTAGCCTGCCCAGAGAATAAGGCCCACGCCCCTTTCGGCTGCATAGTCGCAGAGCATCGGAAGGTCAATTTCCGGAATTACCTGCATAAGGTCGGCCTGAAGGTTCACTGCCCAGCCCTCGTCGAGGATTACATATTCAATCCCGTTCTTGGAGGCGAAGTCAATGTAGTATTTATATGTGTCGTTGTTGATTCCGGATTTGAAATCCACGTCGTAAACATTCCACGCGTTCCACCAGTCCCAGGCGACTTTTCCGGGTTTCACCCAGCTGAAATCCGCATTCTTGTCAGCAGGACGGCCGAGTTTCCAGTTCATATCGTTCACAGCAAGGGAAGCGTCGTCGGAAGTCACCATAATGACCCTCCACGGGAAAGCCTCTTTCCCTGAAACCCTTGCGATGTAGTCCTCCCTCTCGGTCACGACCTGCTGGAGCATATTGTGGCCGCCCTGACGGGTCGCCTTGGGAACCGGAGCGAAAACTCCTGAAAGAGTCTTCCCGCCGTCCTTGTTGAAAAGGTACATTCCCGGGTAGTTCTCAAGGTCTGACTCCATCACGAGCACCTTTGTGCCGCTTTCAGCCTCCACTGCAAGCGGAAGGAACGCGAGACGGTCTTTCTCCCAGCCGGAGAGCTTGGAGACCTTGTAGGTGTTCTCGAAAGAGTTGAAGAACTGCTTCTCGAAAGGCCCGGCGCCCTTGATTACGTATGGGATGAACGCCTTCCAGTCGTCGTAGAAGTTGAATTCGGCCTTCTCGGAAAGGACGTCCACCTCACTCTTTTTGAGGTTGGACTGGAAGCGGTAGGCCACTCCGTCGTTGTAGGCCCTGAAAATGAGGGAGAACTCCTTGAAAACGAGAGTCATCTCATTGAAGTTGTCGCGGACCTCGGCCCTGTGGTAGGCGATGGCAGGGATGGTGGTGTCAACACTCCTGCGGGTGACTTTGCGAAGCTTGTCGCCCTGTCCGAAGACCACTCCGTCTGAGAGGGTCATCGAAATTGTGGACGGGCTGAGGATGTTTTCCTTGTCGGTGGAAACCATATAGGTGATTTCGCTCCCGACTATGACTGTGGCGCGAAGATGCCCGTCCGGGGAGATTACCTGAATGGAGCCGTCGTTTGCAAGGGCTGAAGCGCAGGTGAGAGCCGAGAGGGCTGCCGCTGCGAGTAATGCTTTGAATTTCATTGTGTTATGTGTGTTGGTTTATATTTTTTTTCTGTTTGGGTGTTGATGAGTATGGAGGGTATATTGTTTCCAGGGCATCCAGGGGAAATCCCACCTTGAGGAGCCTGTATGGGGTTTATTACCTTGAAAGTCGGACTACGATGCTCAGGGGCAGCTTCTTGCCGAACCGGTCCTCCAGCACCAGTTCCCCCGATTGGAGTTCTTTATATGCGTTTTTGAGGCAGAAATTCTGCCGTACGACCGTCTCCCCGAGAACTGCGCTGAATCCGTTGGAGTAGAGGTTGAGGACCATAAAGCTGTCGGTGGGGGCGAGGATGGCGCTGACGCACTTGAGAAGGTCATTCAGGCACTCGTCCAGTTTCCATTTTTCCCCGTCCGGGCCGTGGCCGTATGCGGGAGGGTCGAGGATTATGCCTTGATAGACATTGCCCCTTTTGGCTTCCCTGCGGGCGAATTTCAGAGCGTCTTCCACCACCCAGCGTATGCCGTCCAGGCCGCTGTTTTCCATATTCCCCCTTGCCCAGGTCACCACCTGGCGCACGGAGTCAAGGTGCGTGACGTCAGCCCCTGCGGCCTTTGCGGCGAGGGATGCGGCTCCCGTGTAGGCGAATAGGTTGAGGACTTTCGGGGCTGGGCGGCCCTCCTCGCGGGCTTTGTCTGCGAGAGCCTTGGTGTGCGAGTAGATATATTCCCAGTTGGAGGCCTGCTCGGGGAAAACTCCCACGTGCTTGAACGAGGTGAGCCCGAGGCGGAGGCGGAACGACGGGCCTGCGGGACGGTTCCCTGCGGTTTTTGCCGCCTTGCCGCTCTGCGCGGGGGCCCCTGCGGGGCTTTGGGCGGTGGCCTGAGAGCCCTCGCCATAGCCCTCATAGGTGATGAACCACTGGTCGTCCATTCTCTTGAGGCGGTTCCAGGTGCCGCTGTCTTCCTTGCCCGCTTTCCCGAAGCCTGCGCCCGGAGCGAACTTTGTGTGCATCAGAGAGTTCCATTCCCCTTCGGAGAGGCTTTTGTCCCAGATGGCCTTTGGCTCGGGGCGCGACATCACTATGTGTCCGAACCGCTCGAGTTTCTCGAAATTTCCGCAGTCTATCAGCTCATAGTCCTTCCACAGCCTGCTCGGGGCCTCGACGGTGGGGATTATGTTATCTTCCTTATTTATATTCATATAGCTTATTTTTCCTTTCAAATTTTCCCCTCTGAGCCCCTTGGGAGAGCGATGGAAAGAGGGGAAGCGCATTTGCCGGGGCAAAAGCATACAAAGTTAGCATAAATTTTGTTAACTTTGCCGCCGCTTTGGTGGATTGGCCCAAAAAGCGCATTACTCAGAATCTTTAATTTACATTATAGTTATGCAACAGAACATTTCAACTTACGATTTCGCAGGCAAGAAAGCCATCGTACGCGTGGACTTCAACGTTCCGCTCAACGAGAAATTCGAAATCACCGACGACACCCGTATGCGTGCCGCCATCCCTACCCTCAAGAAAGTCCTTGAGAAAGGCGGTTCACTCATCATTATGTCCCATCTCGGACGTCCGAAGGGAGTGGCTGAGAAATTCTCCCTCAAGCACATCCTTCCGCACCTCGAGGAACTTCTCGGAGTGAGCGTAAAATTCGCTGACGACTGCCAGGCTGCTGACGCTCAGGCCGCCGCCCTCAAACCGGGCGAAGTTCTTCTTCTCGAGAACCTCCGTTTCTACGCTGAGGAGGAAGGCAAGCCGAGAGGACTCGCTGAGGACGCTTCAGACGAGGAAAAGAAGGCTGCAAAGGCTGCCGTAAAGGAAAGCCAGAAGAAGTTCGTCGCAAAGCTCGCTTCATACGCTGACTGCTACATCAACGACGCATTCGGAACTGCACACCGTGCACACGCTTCCACAGCGCTCATCGCCGACTACTTCCCTAACGACAAGATGTTCGGCTATGTGATGGAAGGCGAGATCAAGGCAATCGACCGCGTTCTCAAGACTCCTGAGCACCCTGTAACCGCAATCATCGGCGGCGCAAAGGTTTCTTCAAAAATCGGCATCATCGAGCACCTCTTCGACATCGTTGACAATATGATCATCGGCGGCGGTATGGTTTACACCTTCAAGAAGGCTCAGGGCGGCAAAATCGGAAATTCTCTCTGCGAGGACGACCAGATGGAGCTCGCTCTCAATATCGTCAAGAAGGCTGAGGAGAAGGGCGTAAAGCTCTATCTTTCAGACGAGGTTGTAATCGCCGACGCATTCTCAGAGGATGCCAACACCAAGGTTTGCCGCAACACCGAAATCCCTGACGGCTGGGAGGGTGTCGACGCAGCGCCAAGCACTCTCGCAACCTGGGAGGATGTGATTATGAAGTCCAAGACCATCCTCTGGAACGGTCCTGTGGGCGTTTTCGAAATCCCTGCATTTGCAAAGGGCACGAACAAAGTGGCCGAGATGCTTGCAAAGGCAACCGAGAAAGGCGCATTCACCCTCGTGGGCGGCGGCGACTCAGTTGCAGCGGTAACTCAGATGGGCTATGCCGACAAGGTAAGCTACGTTTCCACCGGCGGCGGCGCAATGCTCGAGTATCTCGAGGGCATTGA
>CAYNDY010000165.1:0-4542 GCA_964396105.1 uncultured Muribaculaceae bacterium | reverse complement strand
TGTCAAGTTTCTTTACAAGGGTGTAAAGTTTTTTTACATATTTGGGGCCGTTGCGTACTCTTAATGCTTTGTACGACAGGGCGTTGGCTCTTGTGGCATATTTGTGGCACTTGGCCTTTCCCGGATTATTGAAAAAGGATTTCGGGATTATGAATTTTTTCTCCTACATTGTTTCGGCATTCAAGACCCTTCCCGCCAGGGGACGGAGGAATGGTCTTAAGATACTTTCTCTCGCCTGCGGACTTGCCGTGGGGCTCACCCTGGTTTCAAAAGTTTGCTTCGAGCAGACTTACGACGACTTTTACCGCGACCCCGACAGGATTTACTGCCTTTATGAGGCGGCCGAGGTTAACGGAAAATACACCGTTTACCACCACACCAGCGGGGGAATCGCTCCGAGAATGAAGGAATATTTCCCTGGCGTTGAGGCTGCGACGCGCTTCACCTGGTTCGAGAACGAGTCGCAGCTGCTTCTGACGGATTCCAACCTCAGGGTCGAGGGCGGACAGGCCTGCCTTGCCGACTCTTCGCTTTTTATTGTCCTTGACCGTCCCTGCCTCGCGGGAGACATAGTGGACGCACTTGCCGTGAAGGGGAATGCGCTCGTGAGCCGGAGCGTCGCAATGAAAATCGCCTCATCGCTAGAGGGCGGGAAACTCTCCGGATCTGACAAACGCGCTGTGGCTGAAAAGGCTGTGGGACAGAGATTTACCTTTGCGGGCTATGCCGGTGGGGAGCCTCTTACCGTTGCCGGAGTCTATGACGACTTTCCGCTTAACTCCAGCTTCCGTCCCGACATCGTAGTTTCGATGCCGACCATCGGAGAGTACATCTGGGACGGCTCGGACAACCTTGTGGGCAACGACCGCTACAGCTCTTTCCTGCGTCTGGCTTCCCCCGATGCAGTTGGAGAGATCGAGGGTGGCATAGACGGCTTCATTCAGACTTACCTTCCGGTGGAGGAGCTCAAGGCCGCAGGGTACGACCTGGGATTTGTCCTGAAGCCCTATCTCGCCTACCACAATGAGGACGAAAACCAGAGGAAAATGACACTTGTGCTCGCTTTCGTGGCCTTCGCCCTTCTGCTCACATCGACTCTTAACTACCTTCTCATCGTTCTTTCCTCCGCTGTTGCCCGAAGCCGCGAAATGGCCCTTAGAAAGTGCCTTGGAAGCGGCCGTGGGGACATATTCGCGATGATGGCGGCGGAGTCTCTTGTGCACACCCTTCTTGCCTCGGTTCTTGCAGCAATCATCATTTTCGCATTCCGCGGAACGATTGAAACCCTCCTCGGAGCGGATGTGGAGAGCCTTTTCAGCGGACGGCCTCTTGCTGTCGCCCTTTGCGTGCTTGCAGTTCTTTTTGCCATTAACGCCGTGGTCCCTACAATCGCATTCAACCGCATCCCCGTTGCCGCAGCTTTCAGGAACTTCGTCGAGGGAAAGCGCCGCTGGAAACTCGCGCTTCTTTCAGTGGAGTTCGCCGCAGTGGGCTTTCTTGCAGTCGTAATCGGGATAATTTCGCTGCAGTATGAGAAAATGACCCGCGCTGACCTCGGCTTTGACTACGAAAACCTTGCGATGCTCAGTTTCCCCGAGGCAAGTTTCGAGCAGAGAAACCGTCTTATGACAGAGGTCCGCTCGCTTTCCGCCGTGGAAGATGCCGCATTCGCCTGCCAGAACCCCTTCGAGGGCTATTCCGGCGACAATGTCAGCGTTCCGGGAGAGGAGCGCCAGCTGTTCAATGTGAGGGATGCCTACTATGTGGACTCGCACTGGGTGAATGTTATGGGAATAGAACTGCTCTCGGGCAGCAATTTCGACCCTTCGCTCGGATATGACCGGGAGGCGCTTGTGGACGAGAGGTTCGTGGAGAAGATGCAACTTACGGCAGGATGGGATGAAACCCTCGGCCGGGAGGTGAATATAACGGCCCACAGCGGTCCTACCCGCATCTGCGGAATTTTCAAGACCATATCCCAGGGCTCGTTCCTGAAGGATGACGCCCAGTTTGCTGACAGACCTATGGCGGTATTTTTCTGTGACCCTCTGCAATATGCCGGGACATTCCACTATATTTTTGTGAAATACCACCGCCTGACTCCGGAGGCTCTCACTGCGACAACGGAGATTATGGAAAAGGAGCTCGCGGGACAGGCCTACAATGTCCGCTCTTGCCGCGCAGTCGCCCTGGAGAATTTCCGGGGCACGGTGAACACCCGCAACTCGGTTGTCATCGGCGGAGTTATGACCCTTCTCATAGCCCTTCTGGGACTTGTCGGCTACACAATCGACGAGGCGCGCAGACGCTCGAAGGAGATTGCCGTGCGGAGGGTGAACGGGGCCCAGTTCAGCGAAATCCGGGAGATGTTCCTTCGTGACGTTATGAAAATTGCAGTGCCTTCAGCCCTCGTAGGCTGCATTCTCGCGGGGATTGTTTCCCACAGGTGGGAGCAGCAGTTTACGCTCCAGGTCGGCCTCCCGTGGTGGATTTTCGCTCTTGCCGTGGTCGGGGAACTGGGGATTATCGCCGCCTTGTCGGATTTTTATGTGCGGCGGATTGCGAACAGGAACCCTGCCGAGAGCATCAAAACCGAATAGGAATTCCACTTCCTGTCACGACTTACATTTAGAAAACAATAAATAAAACTATAAGATTATGATCAAGATTACAGACATCTGCAAGGTCTTCAGGACCGAGGAAATCGAGACTGTGGCTCTCGACAATGTTTCATTCGAAATCGGTGACGGCGAGTTTGTGGCCATTATGGGACCTTCAGGATGCGGAAAATCAACGCTTCTGAACATACTCGGACTTCTCGACAACCCGACTTCCGGCAGCTATCAGCTTCTGGGTCAGGAGGTTGCAAATCTCAAGGAGAAAGACCGCACCAAGTTCCGCAAGGGCAACATCGGTTTCGTGTTCCAGAGCTTCAACCTTATCGACGAGCTCAATGTCTATGAGAACATCGAACTTCCGCTGCGCTATATGAACATCAGCGCGGCCGAGAGGAAAGAGAAGGTGGAGGCCGTTATGGCGAGGATGAACATCAGCCACAGGGCAAAGCACTTCCCGCAGCAGCTCTCCGGTGGTCAGCAGCAGAGGGTGGCAATCGCGAGGGCCGTGGTCGCAGGACCGAAGCTGATTCTCGCCGATGAGCCTACCGGAAACCTCGACTCCAAGAACGGCAAGGAGGTGATGGACCTGCTGTGCGAGCTCAACCGCGAGGGTACTACCATCGTGATGGTGACCCACTCCCAGAAGGACGCGGCTATGGCGCAGAGGACCATCGATTTGTTTGACGGCCATATCGTCAGCGATGTCAAGAATGAATTGTAATGCGATACATATTCCATAATTTCGTAAACACCCTCCGGCACTACCGCGTCTCGACCCTTCTTAATGTGACGGGCCTTGCGGTGGCGTTTGCGGCGTTTTACATAATCCTCACCCAGGCAAGTTTCGGCCTGGGCTTCAACCGGAGCATCCCGGATGCGGACAGGATTTATGTCATCACCACCCCCTCGAACTACAACGCCGGCAAAAAATCCCTTTGGATCTGCCGTCCTGTGGGCGAGGCTCTTGTGAGCGAATGCCCCGAGGTTGAGAGCGGCGGACTTTACGATTTCTACAAATACGAAAATCCCGACCTTGCCTATTGGAAGCAGGGGGACGGAACTGTGCGAAAACTTCGCCTTTCGCTCAATTCCAATTCTCAGGGCGCGTTGCATTCTCTCGGCTTTGAGGCTGCCGAAGGGGATCTCAGTCTCCTGACTAATCCGGAGACATTTGCAGTCAGCCAAGGCTATGCAAAGGCCAACGGACTTTCGCTTGGCGACCGCGTGTCCATCACTGACGGCTGGTCATACGCAGACCCGCAGGGTGAGAAAAATACCAGGGAGCTGGTGGCAATTTTCCGTGATTTTCCCAGAAATAGCTATATGGGCGCCGTCACCGCCATCGCGGACCCTGGACAGAACAGCATTGACAATGTCAGCGAATGGTCCTACACCTATCTTGTGAAACTCCACGACCCTTCGCAGAAGGAAGCCTTCGAGCAGAACTCCCGGAAGGTTATGAAGGACTTTGTCTACCGGCTCTATGGCGTTGACTCCGGCGATGCTTCCGCCGAGGATAAGGCCGCGGCGGACAAGTCCCTTGAGGAGATGGCCGTTTCGCTCATCTCTCTGAAGGACCTCTACTACTCAACGCAGGCCGAGGGTGTTCCCGGGGGAGTGGGCAACCGCACGACCGACATTACGCTTCTTTGCGTCGCGGTGCTGATTATCCTCATTGCGCTGGTGAATTTCATCAACTTCTTCTTCGCCCTTGTTCCCGCAAGGCTCCGCAGCGTGAACACCTACAAGATTTTCGGCGTGTCAAGGGGGGCTCTGATTGTGAATTTCATCGGCGAGAGCGCAGGGATTATGCTCCTTTCGCTCCTTCTCTCAGTTCTTCTTGTATACGGCTTTTCTCTGAGCTCTTTTGCAGGGATTCTCGGGAGCAGTGCAGCCTTCTCCGACAATGTGCCGATAATTCTGC
>CAYNDY010000164.1:0-4556 GCA_964396105.1 uncultured Muribaculaceae bacterium | reverse complement strand
CTCCAGTGCCTTGGGGATTTTTTACGGCCCCCTGGGCCGGCGGGCAGAAGCCCTTATAAAGTTTCGCATTGCGAAACTTTAGTTCAACTTACTGCTCCTGCCAGTCTTCCATTTTTATGGCGATTTTCATCGTTCCTGCGGCCACAAGTTCCCCGGTTGCAGCGTCGCGAACCTCGGCGCGCACGAGCGAAATGCCGAAAAACTCGCTCTGCACAGTGGAGGAAGTCTTGAGAAGCGTCCCCACTGCCGGAGAGGAAAAAACCTGGAAACCTTTTATAGCCCCGATATACCCTATTTTCACCGGCACCTTCAGCACAAAACGGTCGTAGTAGCCGATGCGGGCGGCACAGGTCTGCGCCACATTTTCAATGATTCCCTCGGCCTTCATTACCCCGTCCTCCACAAAAATGCAGTCTTCCCTCACGAGGAATTCCGTCAGCGCATATCCTTCCGCATAATCCACCATAGCGTCCACCAGAAGCATCGGAGGCCTCTGGGGCAGCAAATCTTTTATATCTATATCTCTATATTCCATTCTACAATCCTCGGCGCCGAAATTCTAATCACCTATAATTCAAAAACTTACCCTACACTTCTATTTCCAGAACTCAAAGAAATTGAACCACTGCTCGGGATACTCCTTCAGCACTCCTTCAACCGCAGCGGCATATTCCCCAAGCAGCGCCCTCTCCATCTCGCGGGAAGACCCCAAAGCCTCGGGGGGCAGGGACAGGGGCCTGAAAATCACTCTGTAGGACTTATATCCGGTTTTAAGCGCAAACATCGCGAAAGTCGGCACATTTCTTTGGACCGCAAGCGTGAAAGGGCCGCGGGGGAAAAGAGCCGGGGCGCCGAGAAGTTCAGCCTCAATGCCCTTGGTGGAGCCGAAAAGCCGGTCGGCGTGGATGGTCACAATCTCCCCGTCCGCAAGAGAGGAGTTCACCGCGAAAATGTGGGACATATCCTCCCTCACCGGAATCATCCTTATGTTGTTGCCTGAGAATGACTTGGCGCGGTTCTCCTGCACGGTGCGGGTTTCTCCGGCGAAAACGACGGAATTCACTCTGTGGTTCCCGGCGGAAAATGAATATCCCGAAATCTCAAGGTTGCCGATGTGGGAGCACAGCAAAAGCACTCCGTTTCCCTCGTCGCAGCGACGGTGGAACTCCTCCAGACCGTCCTGGACAAAGTCGAACTTCACCCCGGCATAGACTGCGAAACGGTCAAGAATGACCTGCCCGAAGCGGTAGTAGTCCCGGAAGGTGTAGCGCGCGGCCTTCAGGGGCGCGTAGCCCTGACGGAGGTGGAAGTAGCGCCAGATGGCCCTCCGGTGCTCTGCGTTGAAAAGTATGTACCAGGGAATCAAGAGCGACATCACCGCATACAGCGAGCGGAGGCTGAAATGTCTCAGCCACACAATCAGACAGCGCTGCATCCAGGGGGTGCCGCCTGTCGTGCCTTTCCAATTCTGGTGTTGAAGCTCCGCCATAGAGTGTTCCGCAGTGCAAAATAATGAGGAGACCGCCTTGAAGAGGCTTCAGGGGCACTCTTTCAAAACGGTCAGACTGCTACAAACTGTTTTCGATGAAGTCACAGAACTCGCCGTAGGTCTTGACGGTTTTGAAATCCTCCGGTTTCATCCTGAGGCCGAAATTCTCCTCCACCAGCACCACCACGTCGACGACCTCCAGGCTGTCGATGCCAAGATCGTCCTTCAGGGATGCCTCAGGGGTTATTTTTTCCTCGTCCACTTCGAGTTCGTCCACAAGAAAAGTCTTTATCGTCTTTTCGATTTCTGCTCTGTCCATATCTGTTACTTTATTTGTATCAAAAATTTCATTAAAACCTGCAAATATAGTCATTCTATGCGAGATTCTAAAACCCCCAAGGGCCCAGACGGGATTATGGATGTGAGAGAGCTGGGAAACAGCTTGCGTGGGGGGACTTATTTTCTCCGGCTTGGGGCTGTCAGGCGGGCTCCCGTTTTTACAGAACGATGGTGAAAACGGTCTTTCCCGCTGTGGAGGAAGTGAGGGCGATTGTGCCTCCGTTAAGCCGCAGCATCTGACGGGAAAGGCTCAGGCCCACGCCTGTGCCGGAAGTGCCCTTGGTGGTGTAGAACGGGATGAAAAGCTGCTCCCGAACCGAAGGTGATATGGCTTCGCCGTTGTTGGAGACCGAAATTACCGTGCGGTCGCGGCTGTCAATCTGCGAGGTGATTTCAACGCGGGTGGCCCCTGCCTGGACGGCGTTCTTGACGAGATTGTTCACGACCTGCGAAATCTGCCCCTCGTCGGCATAAAGAATCACATCCTCTGAAAGTTCGGTGTAAAGGACTTCCACAGCGGGCCAGTTGATTCCGGCGATATTTATCGCATCCGTTGCAACCTCTCTGAAATAGAAAGGCCGGCGCACCGGAGCCGCGATGTGGGTGAGGGAACGGTAGGACTGGACAAAGGAGATTAGCCCCTCGGAAGATGAGGCTATTGTGCCGAGGGCCGAACGCAGCTCCTCCTCGGAGTGGGCGGCGAGATTCTCGGAAAGTTCCGCACTGAGGCTTGCAATCGGGGTCACAGTGTTCATAATCTCGTGGGTGAGGACCCTGATGAGCCTTGTCCACGACTCGCTCTCGTTGTCCTCCATCTCGCGGGTTATGTCGTTGAAAGTCACAATCTTGACTTCGCGGCCATTGAGCGAAGCCCCGCAGGCGCTTATAGAGAGAGTCGCCGTTCCCCTTTCGGAGGAGACAGTGGAACGGACCTCGGAAGAGCCGGCCGAGCGGAAAGCCTCTGCAAGAGGCGCCGAGACCTTTTCAATCTGCCGGAGCGAAGAAATGTTCGACATCCCGAGAAGCCCCCTTGCGATGCTGTTGCAGTAGGTAACTTTCTCTCCTTCAAGGACAACGACTCCGCTCTGGACGTGGTCGAGCATAAGGGCGAAGTAGCTTTCCTTCTCCTTTTCCGCAGCCCGCTCGGCCTCGAATATGGACCTCAGCCGGTTCAGCGAGCGGTTAAGACTCCTGTTCGAGCGAGCGGTCTCGGAGTAGCGGAATGCGCTCTCCCCGCTCACGATGGCATCGGACATAAAGTCTATCTTGCCGATTATCTTGCGTTTGGTAAGGGCGCGGGTGATTAGGACAACGAGAATGACGAGGACAACGCCCCCTGCGGCCCAAAGCGTCCACTCCGGGAAAGATGCGAAAGATATGAGAAGGCGGGAGGTCATATCCCGTATTTCTTGAGTTTTGCGTAAAGGGTCGGACGGCTGATTTTAAGGCTCTTCGCAACAAGGGAGAGGTTGCCGTTGCAACGGGCCATTGCGGAGCGGATGGTCTTTTCCTCCACGCTCTCGATGGTGTCGGAAGAGGAAATTTCGTCGCTTCCCTGCCCGCCTACGGAAGATGAAAGTCCCAGAGAATCAATGGTTTCGCCCTCGGAAAGAATCACGGCTTTCTCAACGCAGCCGCGAAGCTCCCGGACATTGCCGGGCCAGCTGTAGCCCTGAAGTTCCGCTTTCGCAGCCGGGGAAAAACCCGTGACGGCGCGGCCGTATTTGGATGCGAACTCGCCGAGGAAATTCTCCGCAAGAGGGACAATCGAGTCGGGGCGCCGGCGAAGAGGAGGAAGAGTGATGCTGATGGTGTTGAGACGATAGTAGAGGTCCTCGCGGAAAAGGCCGTCTCGGATAAGGGCGGGAATGTCGGCGTTGGTGGCGCAGATTAGGCGGATGTCCACGGGGATGCTCCTCGTGTCGCCCACGCGGGTGACGCTCCGGCTCTGAAGGGCCCTGAGGAGTTTCGCCTGGGACTGGAGCGGGATGTTCGCAATCTCGTCGAGAAAAAGTGTGCCGCCGTCGGCCTGTTCGAATTTGCCCGCGTGGTCGGACTTGGCGTCGGTGAAAGCGCCCTTGACGTGGCCGAACATCTCGCTCTCGAAAAGGGTCTCTGTGACGGCTCCTGCATCAACGCAAACCATCCTCCGGCCTGAGCGGCGGGAAAGGCGGTGAATCTCGTTTGCAAGCACGTCCTTTCCGGTTCCGTTTTCTCCGGTTATGAGCACGGAGGCGTCGGTGGCGGCGATTTTCTGAACATTGCTGCGGAGCGTCTGCATCGCGGGGCTCTCTCCCCAGAACATCCGCGCGCCATCCTTTTCTGGGTCTGAGGCGGAAGACTTTGCGGGGGTTTTCCGGCGGTCCCGAACTTCAGTAAGAAGACCCAGCAGACGGGCATTGTCCCAGGGTTTCACCACAAAGTCCGCTGCTCCCCTTTTCATCCCCTCCACCGCAAGGGATATGTCGGCGTAGGCCGTGAAAAGCACAACCGGAAGGTCAGGCCAGCGGGATTTGAGCTCCCCGAGCCAGTAAAGACCCTCGCCCCCGGTGTTGATGTCGGAGGTGAAATTCATATCCAGCAGGACCACGTCGGGGCGGAAAACCTCAACGGTGCGGATGAGAGAGACCGGCGAAGGCAGCATCTGGGTCTCGGCGAAGCATCCGCCAAGAAGAATCCTCAGCGCCTCCCGAATCCCCCGATTGTCATCCACAACTAATATTTTCCC
>CAYNDY010000163.1:1732-4557 GCA_964396105.1 uncultured Muribaculaceae bacterium | reverse complement strand
ATCCTGACGGGCGGGAGAGCAAGGTGAACATCGAGGCGCTGTTCAATGCGGTGCACAAGAACAAGGAGTGGTTTACAGCAAATTTCCAAAATCATGAATAACACATTCATTTTCAAAAGGTTCGGGGCCTATTTCGTCAGCGACCTCCGCAATACATTCAACAACACCTCTCTCACGGTGCTCATCACTTCTCTCGCAGGGCTCATAGCCTACATTTTCTGCGGGGTGATGAACCTCGTCATCAGCGGAGAATGGTCCTCATACGAACTTCCCGGCAGGCTCATATCTTTCATAATTCTTTTTTACATTCTCATAATCATCGTTCCATCAAAGGCTTACGGATTCTTTACCGACAAAAGGCGGGGCAGTTTCTACACCCTTGTTCCGGCCTCTCCGCTGGAGAAGACACTCTCGATGCTCATTAACGTCGCTGTGCTCGCTCCCCTTGCCTACATCGCGATAGCGCTCGCGGCCGATGCCCTGCTGTGCCTTGTGGATCCAGGCTGCGGACAGCCTCTTGCGGCAGCCATTTTCAGCGGAGCATCGGAGCTTAGCGAAGGCTTGGAAGAGCTTAACAGCAACGCAAGATTCACTGTGCTCAGTATGGGTGAGCTGACCCTCGGAATCTTCCTCAACATCCTCGGATGGACTTTGACATTCCTCCTGGGTGCACTGTATTTCAAAAAGAACAAAATCGGAAAGACCATCCTTGTGATGATTGCCTTTTCGATGGTGATGAGTATGTTCACTACCCCGATTCTGATGAATGCGGGCGAAGGTTTCATCGAGATGATTGATGCCACTCCGGATGCGCAGCGGTCTATGAACCTGCTCAAAGGGGGAATTTTCGCCCTGAGCACAGTCGCCAACCTGGGGCTCATAGTCTGGACCTATCTTCGCGTGCGGACCGTAAAACATTAGTCTGCACATAGTTAACCTCTCAAGTTCAGTAACAGGATAAGTTAGACACTGGCAAAAGTCAGACAGGCAATATGGAATTTAACGCGAATAAATCTATATATCTGCAGATTGCGGAGGGCATCTGCGAGAAAATCCTCTCCGGGGAGCTCGGGGAGGAGGACAGGATTCCGTCGGTGCGGGAATATGGCGCCCAAATCGGGGTGAACCCCAACACGGTTATGCGCAGCTACGAAAAGCTCACTGACGACGGGGTCATCTACAACAAGCGCGGCATAGGCTATTTCGTCGCCACCGACGCCCGCGAAAGGGTCTTAAAAGCGATGAAGGAAGACTTCCTGCAAAACGAATGGCCCGCCATCCGCCACAAACTAGCCCTTCTGGGAGTCAAACCGGAAGAGTTGCAATAAGAATGTTTCCTTTAGATTTAAAAGGAATTCCGACAAAAGAAAGGAGAGTGTAAATCGCTCTCCTTTCTTTAACAGGCGCTAAAGCGCCGTGTGGAAGGAGCGAAGGGGAGGCAAGTGGAATAGCGCGAGTGGAACACCACTCCCCCTACAGAGGGGGCCAGGGGGGTGTATAAAAGGTACCAGGAGTGCGAAGCACTCCAGTACCCCGACAAAAAAAGAGAGACGAGCAATGCTCATCTCTCTCTTTTTTGTCGGGGTACTGTGACTCGAACACAGGACCCTCTGGTCCCAAACCAGATGCGCTAGCCAACTGCGCCACACCCCGAGTTCCCTCAATTGGGACTGCAAAGATACTCCAGTTTTTCAAAACTGCAAAATTTTTTAACTTTTTTCTTTCCCGCCTGCCTCGGCTGAGTTTTTCTTACTACCTTTGAAGTTCGGCTTCGCCGCCCCCGGAACGGGACCTCCGCAAGGAAGGCAGGCAGGAGCCGGGCGGGAGAGACGCTCTCCCGAGGAATTTAATCGCAGAGCGCAATGATAACGGCAAAAGGAATCACAAAAAGCTTTGGTAACCTTCAGGTACTCAAAGGAATAGACTTAGAAATCGGCAAGAGCGAAGTCGTCTCCATCGTGGGCGCTTCCGGAGCGGGAAAATCCACCCTGCTCCAGATTCTCGGCACACTTTCGAGGCCGGACAGCGGAAGCCTCACTATTGACTCCCGCGATGTCCTTTCGCTTCGCAGCACCGAGCTCTCCGAGTTTCGCAACCGCCGCATCGGCTTCGTGTTCCAGTCGCACCACCTCCTGCCGGAATTCACGGCACTGGAGAACGTTATGATCCCCGCCCTCATCGCGGGAGAGAGCCGAAAGGCGGCCTCGGAGAAGGCCGCAGCGCTGCTCAGCGAGGTCGGTCTTGCTGAAAGGGCCACCCACAAACCTTCCGAACTTTCGGGAGGCGAGGCGCAGAGAGTCGCCATTGCGCGCGCCCTTGTGAACAACCCGGCCGTGCTTTTCGCCGATGAGCCTTCGGGCAACCTCGACTCCGCCACGAAGCAGGAGATTCACGCCCTGTTTTTCGCCCTCAGGGAGCGTCACGGGCAGACTATCGTGATTGTGACCCACGACGAGGGGCTCGCAAGGATGTGCGACCGGTGTCTGAAAATGCGCGACGGCCTGTTCGAGGCAGAATAGGCGCGGCCTCTTACTCCCCCACACATCCAGACAGAGAAACAAGCATTAGCGTAACTATATGGCGATATTCCGGTTCAAGCAGTTTGAGGTGCGGAACGAGCGGTCCGCGATGAAGGTCAACACCGACGGCGTGCTGCTGGGGGCGCTGATGACGCTGCGCCCGGACACAGACCGCCGCCTTCTTGACATCGGCACCGGCACCGGGGCAATCGCCCTTATGGCCGCGCAGAGGCTGCTGAACCGTTCTGCCAAGAGCCCATCCCCAAAGGAGTCTGAAGCGCACCTTAAAGAAAGCGCGGAGGAGAA
>CAYNDY010000163.1:0-1632 GCA_964396105.1 uncultured Muribaculaceae bacterium | reverse complement strand
GCCGAAGAAGCCGCGCTGAATTTCGCCGCCTCGCCCTGGGCCGCCGCCCTGAGGGCCTATCGCACATCGCTTCAGGACTTCGCCCCGGAGGCGGCCTACGATGCCATATTCTCCAACCCGCCGTTTTTCACCGAGACTCTCCACTCCCCCGACTCCCGTAAGGCGCAGGCCCGCCACGCAGACTCGCTTCCGCTTGGGGAAATCTTCCGTTTTGCAGCGCGAAATCTTGCCCCCGGGGGCCGTCTGAGCCTCATTCTGCCCGCCTCGCAGGAAACGCCCGCAAGAAGAGAGGCCGCCTGCGAAGGGCTCTGTGTCACCAGGATTGTGTCCATCAAGGGATCCGATCGGAAACCTCCCTACCGAGTGGTAATAGAATTCTCCCGCAGCGGGGGTCAGATTGTTGAACCGCTACGGGAGAACGTTACAATAAATATGAATGGAAAGTATTCGGATCAGTATCTCACGATAGTTACCGATTTTCTGCTAATTCAAAATAAAGCCTAAGTGCCCTTTCTAAGGATTTTTGAGGATAAATCTTCACTCAAAGAGGGAGTGTACCGGGGTACTCGACCGATGCAGAGGGGAGATTTAGACCAAAAAGACTAGAAAGTCCTAGAAAGGCATTCCGCCGCCGAATCCTCCCGGCCCTCCAGGTCCGCCGCCCATAGGCGGCCTCCCACCTTGTCCGGGTCCCCCTTGTCCGGGTCCGCCCTGGCCGCCCTGACGGCCGCCGAGATGGTGGATCTGAGCCTTGCGGAAATCCTCTTCAGCGACCAGAAGCACCGCAATCTTCTCCTGCGGGAGAACATCCGCGAACCTCAGATAGTCGTTGTTTTCCCACTCCTCCAGCGTCGTACGGGCATCAATGTAGGCCTGAAGCAACGGCTGAATATCCACTTCCTCCTCGGAGTCAACGGCTGACTTGAGTGCATTGAGAGCGTTCCGGCGAGCCTCGAAAAGTTTCCCTCTCTGCTCTTCGCTCTCTTTATATACCTTCAGGAAAGCCTTTTTCTCGGCCTTGCTCAGTTCGAGACGGCGAACAATGAAATTCTGCTTTTCGGTCTGGGCCTTTTTCCAGAATTCGGCATTCTTGCCGTCCGGCTGCCCTTCGCCCTGCGGAGGCTGCGCGCTCAGGGAGATGGCGGAAAACACCGTCACCGCGAGCACCAGCGCCCATTTTGTGAAACTATTCAAAATTTTCATAATTTTCTTGCATTGTGATGCCGGAGCATCGGGTTTCAACAGACTCAAGACTACGCGCGCAAATCTTGATTTCACTTACCGTACTGCAGAGGCGATATCTTCAACTGAAGCACCGGTATATATAAGATAGTCAACTATTTCGTCTGAACTGAGGTTTGTGGAGAAGTTTTCGGAATAAAGCTGCGGATCCAACAGGGCTGCCTGATGGCGTTCATACTGCTGCTTTCCGATGAAGAACAGCGCGAGGGCGGCGGCAACGGAAAATGTCGGCGCGAGGATGCGGACGACCTTCGTAACCCTCTTCACTACCCTCTTCTCCACAGTCTTCGAAGCCTTCTCACGCATTGCGGAGAAATAGCCCTCCGGCACCCCGAACGGGTTCTCCCGCAGCTGCGGAGCCTTTTCCTTCAATATGTCCTGTTCGTTTTT
>CAYNDY010000162.1:0-4584 GCA_964396105.1 uncultured Muribaculaceae bacterium | reverse complement strand
ATCCCCGATTTGTGGATGTCCGACGGCCCGCACGGGGTGAGGGTGGAGAGCCTCTGGGACGAATGGGAGGCTGCGAAATGGACCAACGACTCCTGCACCGCCTATCCGGCCCTCACCTGTCTTGCAGCGTCCTGGGACAGGGACCTCGCCCACCGTTACGGCCTAAGCATCGGTCAGGAGGCACGCTACAGGGAAAAGGATGTGCTGCTCGGCCCGGGCGTGAACATAATGCGCACCCCGCTCGGAGGACGAAACTTCGAGTATATGGGCGAAGATCCGTTCCTTACATCCGAGATGGTTGTCCCGTATGTCCGTGGCGTTCAGGAAAACGGCGTGGCGGCCTGTCTGAAGCACTTCGCGCTCAACAATCAGGAGCAGTTCAGAGCCTCCGTGGATGTGGACGTGGACGACCGTACGCTCTATGAAATCTACCTTCCTGCCTTCAAGGCTGCAATCCAGAAGGGCGGAGCGTGGGCGGTTATGTCAGCTTACAACCTCTACAGAGGCGAATTCTGCAGCCAGAACTCCCGTCTTTTGAAGACGATTCTCCGCGACGAATGGGGCTATGACGGAATCGTAGTTTCAGACTGGGGCGGAGTCCACGAGACTGAGGGCCCTGCACGGAACGGCCTCGATATGGAGTTCGGCACGGGCACGGACGGACTTTTCCACAGCGTCAGCAACGCCTACGACGACTACTGGTTCGCCAATCCCTACCTGGAGGGCCTCAGAAGCGGAAAGTATTCCCTGAAAGACCTTGACGAAAAAGCGGGCAATGTCCTCAGGCTTATTTTCCGCACGGCAATGAACACCGACAAGCCTTTCGGCTCGATGAACTCTCCGGAGCACAGCGCCGACGCCCGGGCGGTTGCCGAAGGAGGAATCGTTCTTCTTAAAAATGACAGGAGAGTGCTTCCTGTTTCCGCTTCAGCCCGCAAAATACTCGTTGTGGGCGAGAACGCAATCAAGAAAATGACGGTGGGCGGAGGAAGTTCCTCTCTGAAGGCCCGCTATGAAATAACTCCTCTCGAGGGTCTGAAGGCGCGTTTCGGCTCTCAGGCGGAGGTAGTCTTCGCAAGGGGATATGTAGGCGACACCAATCCTACCTACGCCGGCGTGAGCACCGGACAGGACATTCGAGATGAGCGCACCCCTGAGCAGCTCATCGCTGAAGCAGTTGAGGCTGCAAAAGGTGCAGACTATGTGATTTTTGTCGGAGGCCTGAACAAGAGCATCGGTCAGGACTGCGAGGGCTATGACAGGGAATCCCTCTCGCTTCCGTACGGACAGGACGAGGTGATTGAGGCTCTCGCGAAGGTTAACCGCAACATAGTCTTTGTGAACATCTCGGGAAATCCTGTGGCTATGCCGTGGATTAAGGCGGTCCCTGCTGTGGTGCAGGCGTGGTATCTCGGCTCCGAGTCCGGCAATGCCATCGCCGCTGTGCTCTCGGGTGACACAAACCCTTCCGGAAAGCTTCCGTTCACTTTCCCTGTGCGTTTGGAAGATGTTGCCGCCCACAGCGCCGAGGGACAATACCCCGGAGAGGCTGAGGCCGCAAAAGCGTGGACAAATGAAAATGACATAGTGCCGGAAACTTATAAAGAGGGCATATTCACCGGCTACAGATGGTTCGACTCCCGTCGCATAAAGCCGCTTTTCGCTTTCGGACACGGCCTGAGCTACACAAGTTTTTCCTACGGGAAACCTCAGCTTAGCGCCCGCACGATGACTCAGGGGGACACGCTGACCCTTTCAGTATCAGTTAAGAATACAGGCTCACGCGAAGGTCAGGAAACTGTTCAGCTCTATATCCGGGACTCCAAATCTTCGCTCCCTCGTCCTGAAAAGGAACTCAAGGGCTTCAGCAAAGTGAGCCTTGCCCCCGGGGAGACAAAGACCGTCACTTTTGAAATCACCTCCGACGCTCTTAGCTATTTCGACCCCGATCGTCACGAGTGGGTGGCCGAGCCGGGGCGTTTCGAGGCTCTTGTCGGGGCCGCTTCCGACGACATTCGCTCCAAAGTGCAGTTTGAACTGGAAAAGAGCCCTTCCTACAATGTGCTCTGCCTTGGAAACTCCATCACCCGTCACGAATACTCCGAGAAAGTGGAGTGGTACTCCGACTGGGGAATGGCTGCGTCAAAGCCTGAAAATGACTATTGCCACGTTTTGGAGAGCCTCCTTGGAAAGAAATATCCGGGTTCAAAGGTTACTCCGCTCAACATAGCGAAATGGGAGCGCAGCCTTTCGGGCGATTTCGACTCTCTTCTTGGCGAATATGCCGCAGGGAAGGATATTATCGTGGTGCGGCTCGGCGAAAATGTCAATGACGAAAAGGGTTTCGAGGCTGCTCTTGACGGCCTCGTGGGCTGGTGCACCGCTCACGCAAAATATGTCCTTATTACAGGAACTTTTTGGAAATCAGAGGCTAAGGAGAACGCCATCAAGGCTGTGAGCCGGAAATATGGCATCC
The DNA here is from genome assembly GCA_964396105.1 of uncultured Muribaculaceae bacterium. Classification (GTDB taxonomy): domain Bacteria; phylum Bacteroidota; class Bacteroidia; order Bacteroidales; family UBA932; genus Cryptobacteroides. Next base: position 2,108 of record CAYNDY010000162.1, on the reverse strand, counting down.
CTTATTATCCCATTTCTCAGGTTGATGTCCCTGCAAACCATCCCAAGGTCGGTGACACCTTCAGGGACATTAACGGCGGGACCTATCAGATTAAGAAGGATTTTATCATAACCCATCCCGACGACAAGGGAATGCGCCAAATCGCCGAAATTATCTATGGGGGAATCGACGCTCTAGTGAAGGGGAAAAACTAAATCCGTATCTTTGTAAAGAAACTGAAGAGAATAAGTTATGAAGAGATATTTGCTTATATTGCCGCTTCTTTGCGCCTGTGTTTTTGCCGGGAATGCAAAGAATGAAATGCGCGTTGAGAGCGTCAAAATCGGCGGATATGTCGGCGGCAGGATTGACGACTGCTTCCTCCACAGGGTGAAGGAGCAGAATGTGGATGAAATCGTGGAGCCGTTCCGTCACCGTGACGAGACCTGGAGATGGCAGAGCGAGTTCTGGGGAAAATGGACCCTCGGGGCAATCGGAGCCTATCGATACACGGGTGATTCAGAACTTTACGAGAAAATATCAGCCTCCGTTGACAGCCTTCTCTCGACCCAGACTCCTGACGGCTACATCGGAAACTATGCCCCTGAGTATCAGCTCCGTCAGTGGGACATCTGGGGAAGGAAATACACTATGCTGGGCCTTCTGTCCTGGTATGACCTTTCGGGGGACAGGAGGGCTCTGGATGCGGCCCGGCGCGTTGCCGACCATCTTATGAGTCAGGTGGGCCCCGGGAAAACTGACATTGTCACCACCGGGAACTACCGCGGAATGGCAAGTTCTTCGGTCCTTGAACCGATTGTGCTGCTTTACCGCAGAACTGGCGAGAAGTGCTATCTCGAGTTCGCAAAATACATCGTCGGGCAGTGGGAAACCGCCGCAGGACCCCGTCTTCTGAGCAAGGCGGACGAAAGAGTGGCTCTGCGTTTTCCGCATCCTTCCAACTGGTTTTCGTACGAAAACGGGGCGAAAGCCTACGAGATGATGTCCTGCTATGAGGGCCTTCTGGAATACTGCCGCGAGACCGGGGACGAGACCGACATCGACGCGGTTTTCAAAACCTTCTCGCACATCCTTTCGGAGGAAATCAATGTGGCGGGCTCCGGCAGCGCAGTGGAGTGCTGGTACGGCGGAAAGGACCTTCAGACCGTCCCGACCTACCACACTATGGAAACCTGCGTCAGCTTCACCTGGATGCAGTTCTGCGACCGTCTTCTCCGCCTTACGGGCGACTCCCGCTACGCTGACAACATCGAGCGCACATTCTACAATGCAATCCTCGGTTCGTTGAAAGACGATGGCTGCCAGATTGCGAAATACACTCCGCTCGAAGGCTGGAGAGTGGAAGGGGAGAGGCAGTGCGGGCTCAACATCAACTGCTGCAACGCAAACGGCCCGAGAGCCTTCGCGATGATCCCCGCGCTCGCTTTGCGCGCTGAGAGTGAGGGACTTAGCGTCAACTATTACGGCGATTTCGAGGCCAGTGTCGCGCTCGGCCGCCGTGGTGAGATGGGCGTCAAGGTGTCCGGGAATTACCCGGTTTCGGGGGACATTTCCATAGAACTCTCTCCCTCAAAACCGTCGGAGTTCGCACTCTTTCTGAGAATCCCCGAGTGGAGCAGAGAGAGCGCCTCAGCAAGGGTCCTTAGCGGAAAGGACACACTTTCCGTTGACCTGAGCGCTCTTGAGGCAGGGGAGTATGCGAAAATTTCGCGCAAATGGAAAAAGGGGGACAGGGTTGAACTCAGCCTGGACCTCTCGGCCAGAGTCCTGGAACAGGATGGGCATCAGGCAATCGTGCGCGGCCCTGTTGTGCTTGCAAGGGACTCCCGCTTCGGCGACGGATTCGTGGATGAGGGCGTTGTGGTGCAGGCTTCAGAGGATGGAACTGTGGATTTGAAACCGTCTTCAGACGAAGGTTTTGCCTGGATGGCTTTCACGGCGCCGATGATTGCCGGAACCGACCTGGAAAACAACGGAAAACCACGCGAAGTGCACCTTTGCGACTTCGCTTCCGCCGGCAACACCTGGGACAAGTCGGTGCGCTACAGGGTCTGGCTCCCGAAAACCCTGAACGTGATGAAGGGCGAGTACAGGGCCTACAACGACGG
>CAYNDY010000161.1:0-4589 GCA_964396105.1 uncultured Muribaculaceae bacterium | reverse complement strand
ATCGTTCTCTGCAAATAACCCCCACATCTGAGGAGATAATTTCGGGAAGTTTGCTCCCCGGAGGCAGAAATATGGAAACTTAGTGTTAACTTTGGGCCCGTTTTCAGAACAGACCCAAAATTATGACACATAAATTAACGACCATATTCTGCTGCCTTGCAGCCTCCCTTTCCCTCGTCTGCTGCCAGAAAGCCGACATCGAGCCTTCTCCCGTGACTCCTTCCAAGCCGCAGAGCAAGACCAACAGCCTCACTTCCTTCAAATTGAAAGCATCGGCGAACAGCCTCAAAAAGGAGGTCACCTTCAGCTACGACGAGTCCTCGCGGACCTTCAGCGCGATGTATCTCAAATGGATTGACAAGGCCGACCCCGAGATGCTCATCCCCGAGTTCAAGACCGACGGGAAAGCCGTCTATCTCGACGGCCAGGAAGTGAAATCGGGCAAAACCGCTATGTCGTTCGCAAAGGACTTCGACCTTACAGTGGAGGCGGAAAACGGCGACAGAAAGACCTACCACATCTCGCTCAACTGCCCCCAGATCAACACCGAGCTGCCTGTGCTGCATTTTCTCGTAGACGCTTCCTCCATCACCTCGAAGGAAGAATATGTCTCGACCAAACTCGATATGTACCGCCCCGGAAGCAGCGAAGGCGGCTGGTCTTCGGACACGGACCCGGAAATTCAGATTCGCGGGCGCGGCAACTCCACCTGGAGCCTCCCGAAGAAACCCTACCGCATCAAATTTCCCGAGAAATACAGCCCGATAGGCCTTAATCACGCCAAGGCGAAATCCTGGGTGCTCCTCGCGCACGATATGGACAAGTCTCTGCTGCGCAACCACCTCGCATTCGAGATTTCCCGCATTCTGTTCAGCTCAGACGACACTTTCCACGACGCTTCCACCGTCACTTTCACCCCCTGCTCGCAGTTCGTGAACGTGTATTTCGGCGACAGCTACCACGGAGTTTACCAGATGTCCGACCAGATGGAAGTCTCAAAGGACCGCATCAATCTTGACAAGCTCAAGGCCGCGGACGGAAGCGACCCTACGCTCATTACGGGAGGTCACCTCATCGAGACCAACATCCACCACGACGAGGGCTACCCTGTCTCGTTCACTTCGAGCCGGGGCATCTATATGGACCACAAATATCCCGAGGACGACGATATGGACATCGCCCAGTACACCTGGATGGAGAATTATATAAGGCAGGCGGAGTCGGCGCTGTATTCCTCCAATTTTACGGACAAGACCTCCGGTTGGAGAAAGTATTTTGACGAGGCAAGTCTCGCGGATTTCATTATCACAAAGGAATTTGCGGGGGATATGGACGGCTACACCAGCACCTATTTCTACAAAAGGCGCGGAGTGGACAAAATCTATTTCGGCCCCGTCTGGGATCTGGACAAGGGCTGGAACAACGACAACCGTACCCCGGACAGCAGCTATCCGCCCCTTTCAAGCCTGATGATATACGCCGGCTTCTATATGCCTCCATACATCTCCCCGGACTGGTTCCACCGCTTCTGGCAGGACGAGGATTTCCGAAAATATGTCGGCGAGCGCTGGGCCGCCAAGAAAGACGCGCTTCAGGAGAAAGTGCTTTCCGAGCTTGAAAGCAAGCCGAGGAGGATGAAGAAGGCCATCAAGGCCAATTTCTCAGTATGGCCCTATTACTATCAGGCCTGCACCGACGCCCCTCTTCCGGCCTCCACCTACGAGGCCGAAATCGAAAGGATGAAATCCCTCACAAAGCAGCGGGCTGCCCTTCTTGACGCCAAATTCCAATAAAAGGCCGACAAAAGCGGTCTAATCGCCCATCTTTTATTCGACCTTTTACTCACAGCAATATCAAAGTTTGCCCCCCTGATTTACTTTTTAATCGGGTAGAGCCAGGTGAGAAGAAGCATTATTGCGGCTACTACGGCAGGGATTATGGAGAACAGAGCCCAGATCATTCCGAGAACCGACGGGGTGATAGAGAGAGGGTCAACCACAGAGTTGCCCAGCTCGTCGGTGATGGTCTCTGCGCCGGCAAGGCCGAGGAAAAGTGCCACCAGAGAGCCTGAAACGGCTGTTCCGAGCTTCTGGGACATTGTGCCTGAGGAGAAGATGAGTCCTGTTGAGGATGTGCCGTTCTTCTCGGTCGCATAGTCAGCGACATCGGAATACATAGACCAGAGGAGCGGGGAGTAAAAGCCTATGCCAATGGAGGTTATGACCACAAGAGCAATCATCCACCCGATTGACTCCGCCCTCATCGGAACAAAAAAGAATGCAACCGAGGAGACAAGGCAGATTACTACCGCCCACATAAAAGCCTTCTTTTTTGAGCCCACTTTCTTCGTGAACCACGGGGACAGCGCGCCGAAAATCATACAGGTCAGCTCGCCGAAGGTCATAAAGACGGTGTAGTTGATAATCAGGCGGTTGAAGGTGATGTCACCGCCGAGGCAGTAGGTGAAAAGGTAGCCTGCCACAGCGTAGCGGAATCCGTTGAAAAAGTTGGTGCAGACCCCAATCAGAGTGAGGTATATCCACGGCTTGTTCCTGAAAAGGTCTGCAAACTGCTTGAGGGAGTATTTCTCGGCCCTCACCGGCTTGAGCCTCTCTTTGGTGAAAAGGCCGCAAAGAAGAGTCATCACCGAAGCCACCGCTCCGAAAATCGCTGCGAGCACAGCGTACTGGTGAGCTTCGCTTCCGCCGATGAGTTTCTGAAGATAGGGGAAGGAGAGAAGTGTGATGAAGCCCATTGCGTAGGCTCCCACCATCCTGAAGGAGGAGAACTGGTTTTTCTCGTTGTCATCGTCTGTCATCACGCCGAGCAGCGACCCGTACGGCACGTTCACCATCGTATAGACCGCCATCATAAGCAGGTAGAGCGTGTAGGCATAGACTCTTTTGCCGACTGGACCGAAGTCCGGGGTGTAGAGAAGAAGGGCGAAAACGAGTCCGAGAGGCACTGCTCCGAAGATTATCCACGGCCTGTAGGTGCCCCAACGTGACTGGGTGCGGTCCGCGAGACTTCCCATCAGAGGGTCGGTCACCACGTCGAAGAGCCTTGCCACGAGCATAAGGGTGGCGGCGTCAGCGAAGGTGAGTCCGAAGACATTGGTGAAGAACAGCGGGAAGGCTATCGACATTATTTTCCAGGTGATTCCGCCTGCTGCGGCATCGCCCAAAGCGTAAGCAATTTTTTCGGAGAGTTTTGCCATTTTTTCTCAGTATTTTTTCGTTTTGCGGGCCGATGGTTCAATGGCCCTTAGTGATATTGATTTTATTGAATTATTTGCGATTAAGACGGTTCTGTTCCAACTCCCTGCAGGTGGAACGGAGAAGGGAGATGGTGGAGGCGTCGCTCTGGTAAACAGAGTTGAGCCCCTGCTGCTCCTGAGCCGGGTCGCCCGAGTAGTCGTCGCCCTCCTGCCAGAAGGTGTGGCCCGGGGTCTGCTTTGCCGTCCCGCCCCAGGTCCAGAAATTCGCCCCGGCAAAAACGCCTTTCTTCTCGGACTGCTCAAGGAGAATGTTGAAAACGGCGGTGTAATACTGGTCGCGAAGCGTCGTAGGGGTGCCTTTTGCGAAAAGGAAACCGTCGCGCGGGAATCCGAACTCTTCTACAACGAGCGGCTTCCCAAGTTCCTCCGCCACGGCGATGTGCTCGCGGATATATTCGCAGGTTTTGTCCACGGCTCCCTCAAGGTCATCCCCGAGGCTTTCCTTGTGAGCCCAGCTCCAGTTGAGGGGCCAGATGTGGCAGGTGAGGTAGTCGACATCCGGGCACTCGTGCATCCTGCGATAGACATCCCAGTCGCCCTCGCAGCCCCAGCTGCCCTCGCTTCCGGTGGAGACGAGGTGGCTCGGGTCAAGGGATTTTATAAGGCGGGCGCTGTCCCAAATCCAGTCGATGAAAGCCTCCTTGAGGGCTGGGTCGCTGACGAAAAAGCGCGGCTCGTTGCAGATTTGCCAGGCGAAGATTGCAGGGTCGTCCCTGTAGGCTTTGCCGGTCACGGTGTTGACTCTTGAAACAGTGTTGCGGATGTGTGTGCGGAACATTTCCTTGGCCTCAGAGTTCACGACAAACTGCGAAGTGAACGCGCAGTAGTCGCTCCAGAGAGCGTCCATAGTGCTTCTCGCCTTTCCCGCTCCGGCCCATTCAAGATATTGTCCGAAGCCGCCGGACCACTCCCATGCGTTGTTGAGAAAGAGTACTGCGGTCATATCCCTTTTGCCAAGTTCGGCAAGGAAGCGGTCCAGCCCGACGAAAACGCTCTCGTCCCAGACTCCGGGCGAAGTCTGAAGCGCGGGTTTCACTTTCCCCTCGGGGCCCGAAGTCCCGTCCGCGCCCACAAGCACGCGAAGATTCGTTATCCCGATTGCTTTCAGAGAGTCAAGCTCGCGGGAAAGCCTCTGGGGATCTGCGGTCCCGGTGTCCGAAGCGAGCAGAGGGCCGTACCACATATTCGTGCCTATAAAGTATTGCGGGGCGGTGTCCGTGCCCCTGTAGAAATGTCCCTCCCGCTCTGTCCAGAAGGCGGCAGGGGAGCCTGAGCAGGCGCAAAGAAGCGTCCCGGCTGCAAGGATGGTTAC
>CAYNDY010000160.1:0-4597 GCA_964396105.1 uncultured Muribaculaceae bacterium | reverse complement strand
TCCGGTGCCGCAGCGGCAGTTTTGGCGTTTGCTGTCCTTAGCTGCTGCTCCTGCACTTCCGAACCGCTTCCCCACACTCCTGTAACCCCCCAGGAGCCGACCACCATTGACCGCACAGCCTTCGCAAAGGGCGCCGACATCAGCTGGGTCACCCTTATGGAAAGCCAGGGAATGAAATTCTACAACGCCGAGGGAACCGAGACCGAGTGCACCGCCCTTATGAAGCAGCTCGGAATGAACTCAGTTCGCTACCGCGTCTGGGTGAACCCGGAGGACGGCTGGAATTCAGCCTCCGACGTGCTCGCAAAGGCCATTCGCGCCCAGAAGCTCGGAATGAGGATTATGATTGATTTTCATTTCAGCGACACCTGGGCCGACCCGGCAAACCAGGCCACGCCCTCCGCGTGGGCTTCCCTCGACCTGGAGGGGCTCAAAAAGGCCGTGAGCGACCACACCACCGAGGTTCTCTCGCTCCTTAAGAAGTATGGAGTGGAGGTCGAGTGGGTGCAGGCCGGCAACGAGACCCGCAACGGAATGCTCTACCCTCTCGGACAATACAAGGAGAACAGCGGAAAGAACTACGCCGAGCTCACGACCGCCTGCTACGAGGCAACAAAGGCCGTCTATCCTGACGCCAAAGTCATCGTGCATCTTGACAGCGGCAACCGTCTCGACCTCTACCAGAGGATTTTCCCGGTTCTAAACTCCAACAACGCCAAGTACGACATCATAGGTATGTCGCTCTATCCGTGCTGGTGGGATGAAAGCATCGGGGGCTACACCACCGACTGGAAGGCTACTGTTGACGAGTGCCTTTCCAACATCAACGCAATAAACAAGTCCTACGGCAAGGATGTGATGATCTGCGAGACGGGTATGCCGGTTGCGAACGCCGAGGTGGCAAAGGCTATGCTGAGCTATCTTCTGGAGAAGACCCGGGCGCTCTCCTGCTGCAAGGGAGTGTTCTACTGGGAGCCTGAGGCGCCGCTCGGCTATAACGACGGCTACGCCAATGGAGCGTTCGAGAACGGGAAGGCGACTTGCGCGCTTGATCCATTTGCAGAAGCCAAATAAAAAGCGGATTGCTGCGTTATGCGGCTTGCCCAAATCCTCAAAATCCCAAACTGAGTTTTATGAGTAAAAAAACAATCATACTGGTGCTTGCAGGGCTTTTCTCCTTACTTCCTCTTAGCGGGCAGGTCAGGAGCGAGAGGGTTCTGCGGGACTGGGAGTTCCGCCTGGGAGACTACAGCGAGGCTTCCGAGGGCTGGAAAAAGGTCACCGTTCCGCACGACTGGGCCATCACGGGGCCGTTCGACAAGGCGAATGACCTCCAGACGGTTGCCGTGGTGCAGAACGGCGAGACAGTCCCGACGCAGAAAACCGGCCGCACAGGAGGACTTCCCTATATGGGAAAGGGCTGCTACCGCACTTCCATAGACATTGAAAATCTCGAAGGAAGGCGCTACGAGCTGCTTTTTGACGGCGCTATGAGCGAAGCCCGCGTCTGGGTGAACGGCGAGAAGGTCTGCGAATGGCCCTACGGCTACAACGCCTTCCACTGCGATGTGACCCCATACCTTCACTCAGGCAGCAACAGCGTCCTGGTACTCCTTGAGAACAGGCCGTTCTCTTCAAGATGGTACCCAGGAGCGGGGCTCTACCGCAAGGTCCGCCTTCTGGAGACTTCCGAGGTGCATATCCCCGTCTGGGGCGTGTGCGTCAGGACTCCGCATATTGAAAAAGACTACGCAAGCGTAAACATATCTACAGAGATCGAAGGGGCCGGTGAGGGTGATTCTTTCATCTTCGAGGCCGCAATTCTCGATTCAGAGGGAAATATTCTAACCTCGCGCTCCGACCGCAGGGCAATCTGCCACGGCGAAAGCGCACGACAAAACCTCACCCTCCCGACTCCCCACCTCTGGTTTCCTGAAGATCCTGCGCTCTACACCTGCAGAGTGAAGGTTTATAAAGACGCAGAGCTCATCGACAGCGTTTCCACCCGCTTCGGGGTGCGCACCGCGGAGTTCATCGCCGACAAGGGCTTCTTCCTTAACGGGCAGAGGCGCATCATCCACGGAGTCTGCCAGCACCACGACGCAGGACCGCTCGGAGCCGCAGTGACCCGCCCGGCGCTTCGCCACCAGATTGAACTTCTGAAGGAAATGGGCTGCGACGCCATCCGCACTTCGCACAATATGCCTGCGGAGGAGCTCGTGGAGCTTTGCGACGAGATGGGCGTTATGCTTATGGCTGAGACTTTCGACGAGTGGGACGTGGCAAAATGCGAGAACGGCTACCACCGCTTTTTCGCCGACTGGGCAGAAAAGGATATGGTAAACCTCATCCGGCATTTCCGCAACAATCCTTCAGTGATTATGTGGAGCATCGGAAATGAAGTGCCGACCCAGTGGACCGAAGGGGGCTACAAGACTGCCGCCTTCCTCCAGGCGATTTGCCGCCGGGAAGATCCCACGAGGCAGACTACCTGCGGAATGGACCAGTTCGACGCCGTGGTGGGCAACGGCTTTGCGGCCCAGGTGGATGTGCCCGGGTTCAACTACAAGCCCCGCCGCTACGCCGAGGCCTACCTGAAACTTCCTCAAAATATAATTCTCGGCAGCGAGACCGCCTCCACCGTGAGCTCGCGCGGAGTCTATCACCTTCCGTCGAAGGACCTCGGAGGGGATCTCACCTCAATGGGAGGCTCAACCCTACTCACGGAAGACCATCAGAGCTCGTCCTACGACATCGAGCACTGCTACTGGTCCAACATCCCGGAGCAGGATCTTGCCGCCGACGAGGACTATCCGTGGATGGGCGGGCAGTTCGTCTGGACGGGGTTTGACTACCTCGGAGAGCCTTCTCCGTACGACACCGACGCGTGGCCGAACCACTCCTCCGTTTTCGGGATAATGGATCTTGCATCCATCCCGAAAGACCGTTTCTGGCTCTACAGAAGCGTCTGGAGAAAGGACTCGCCCACTCTGCACGTTCTTCCGCACTGGACCTGGCCGGGCTGCGAAGGCAAGAATGTCCCGGTTGTAGCCTACACCTCCTACCCGAGCGCGGAACTGTTCGTAAACGGCGTGAGTCAGGGAATAGCCCGAAAGGAAGCCCCTGTTTCAGTTTCCGAAGACCCTCAGAATCCGCTTCCGATTGCCCCCGACAGCACACTTGTTCGCCGCTTCAGGCTCATCTGGCCGGATGTGAAATACGAAAAGGGTGAAATCCGCGTTGTGGCTTTTGACTCCGAAGGACGCCCTGCCGCAGAGCAGACTGTCCGCACTGCAGGAAAGCCTTACGCCCTGCGCCTCACTCCATACACCGGTCCGGAGTCCATTTTCGGCAACGAAGGTTTCGGAGCGGGCTCAACGGGAATCCGCGCTACTGAAAATGGAGCCAAGAACGCTGCAAACAGCACCTCCGGGGCCGCCGCAACGCTCAAAGCCGACGGAGAGGACCTTTGCTACATCAATGTCTGCGTTGTGGACAGGGACGGCAATCCGGTTCCATTCGAGGGCCGGGAAGTCAGCGTCAGCGTAGAAGGCGCGGGAAGCTTCAGGGCGATGGCAAACGGCGACCCGACCTGCCTTGAGATGTTCCACACCGGGAAGATGCACCTTTTCAGCGGACAGCTCACGGTGATTGTCCAAAGCGGCACAAAGGCAGGCGACATCCGCGTCAAAGCCACCGCGAAAGGGCTTAAATCCGCCACGACAAGCATCAAAGTCAATTAACAAGTATCAACTAAAACCACCTATATTGTATACGTAAAAAAAGAAGCCGGCTCGATTGAGTCGGCTTCTTTAATATAGTTGAATTCGTGTTTCGAATTACTTTGCAGCGCTGCGGTCACGACGGTCACGGCGATCTCTGCGATCCCTGCGCTCGCCGCCCCTTTCGCCGCCGCGGTTTGCGCCACGGTTGTCACGGCTCTGAGCCTGCTGGGCTGCGATGCCTGCGTTAGGAGAAAGATCCCTCTTTCCGTAAACCTCGCCGTTGCAGATCCATACCTTGATTCCGAGAACACCCACTTTGGTGTGAGCCTCAACGAGGGCGTAGTCGATGTCAGCACGGAATGTGTGAAGCGGCGTACGGCCTTCCTTGATCATCTCGGTACGTGCCATCTCGGCGCCGCCTACACGGCCGCTGATCTGAACCTTGATGCCCTCAGCGCCCACACGCATTGTGGAAGCGATGGCCATCTTGATTGCGCGGCGGTATGAAACACGGCCCTCAATCTGGCGTGCGATGGAGTCAGCCACGATGTGAGCGTCAACCTCAGGCTTCTTCACCTCGTAGATGTTGATCTGAACATCCTTTGAAGTCACCTTCTTGAGCTCTTCCTTGAGCTGATCTACGGCTGTGCCGCCCTTGCCGATGATGACACCCGGACGGGCTGCGTGAATTGTTACGGTGATAAGTTTGAGGGTCCTCTCGATCACAATCTTTGAAAGGCTTGCCTTAGCAAGGCGGCTCTCAAGATATTTACGGATCTTGTAGTCCTCAGCGATTTTCTCCGCATAGTTACCACCACACCAGTTAGAGTCCCAACCACGGGTGATACCGATTCTGTTGCTGATAGGATTTG
>CAYNDY010000159.1:0-4606 GCA_964396105.1 uncultured Muribaculaceae bacterium | reverse complement strand
TCCCGCTCAACGAAGACCTCATCGTCTCGGTCAACGAGAAGAAGCGGGAGCTGAAAATGAAGTTGCCTGAAGGTCTCATATAAGAGACCGGGCAGGAAAGCGTTCCAAGAGCATTATACAAAAAAGCCGACTGGATTTTCGTTCCGGCCGGCTTTCTTTATTTATTCATTCGCGTTTCTCAAATTGTTGTAAAAGACTGCGACGGTGCTCTGATAGTATGGAATGAGCCAGAGGAAACCCACTCCGCAGGTGACGCAGGAGAGGAAGAACCAGCCGATGAAACTGAGCTGGAGGTAGAACAGGTTGAATTTCTGCCCTTCCATAAGCCTCTGGCTCTTGCGGATGGCATCCCTGACGGAAAGTTCCGGATCGTCCACGAGGATGTACGGGGTGAGAGCGTAGGAATATGCCTTGATTATGCCCGGAATCACCAGCAGGAGGCTCCACAGCGCGGTGAAAATGCTCACGAGGAGCGACCCGCCGATTGCCCTCCAGTAGATTTTGAATCCATAGCCGAAGGTATTGCTGAGGATATTTGAGTTGGACCAGACATAAAGGGCGTTGAATGCGTTGGTGAATCCCACTGAAAGCGGGATGAGGATGAAAATGGCGACGAGAGCCGCTCCGCCGGTGAGTCCGTAGAACGCCGGAGGGACTATGCCGCCCACAGCGAACATTTCCGGATAATAGACCTCATATATAGAGGATGCGCCGCTGACGAGGCAGGTTATGGCCGCATAGATGAGGGATGCGAGCACCGCCGGAGCCCAGTTTCCGCGAAGGGACGCGAGGGCTGCATTTTTGAATTCCTGATTTGTTGTCATCATAGTTTCTGAAATTATTTGTGCAAATTCTCTGCAAATATAAGAGTTATGAAAATAAATAGTTCCGGATTGGTCTCTATTTTTGAGATATATTCCGAGTGGGCATCCGACACCTATAATATATTCACTTCGGCGACAAGAGTTGCGGGGCCGGTGAGCCAGACGGAAGTGAAAAGCGCGGGAGCCGGGGCGTCCTTTGCCCGGGAGGTTTCTTGCGAGAAAGCATTAGCCTTAGGCGCCACAGAGGAGGCTCCGGTTTTCATAAGAGCCTGTGCCTCCGGAGTCGGGGCGAGTTCGACGGAGAGATCGTCATTGAGGGCGCGGACATTGTAGCCGAGTACTTTCCCTCCGCGCTCAGCCCAGGCAGGGGCGACTCCTTCGAGGCAGGCGGCGGCAACGGAGGCCGTGATGCCGGTTCCGCAGGCGCAGGTCTCTGCTTCGACTCCCTTCTCGAATGTCCTGACTCTGAGAGGGTTACCCTTCACAACAAAGTTCACGTTCGCTCCCTGGGGAGCAAATTCCTCCGCCCAGCGAAGCCTGCGGCCCTTCGCGGCTACATATTCAGCCGTGAGGCACTCCTCGGAGACAAAGCGCACAAAATGCCGCGTGCCCGTGTCGAGAAACCATCCGGCGGTGCCCTCCTCTGGAGCTGCGCCGGTAAGAGCGTCGGCGGAAGCACCGCCAAGACTTGGAAGACAGGCGTATCGCCGAGCCACGGAAATGTCTTTCATCCCGAGACGCACTGTTTTGCGAAGGCCCTCGTCCCGGAGGATTTCCGCCCTGTGCGGGCCGTCGGGAGCAAGAAAGTTCCACATTCCGTCTGGTGAGGAAGGACTCAGGCCCAGAAATGAGGCGAAGGCCACGATGCACCTTCCGCCGTTTCCGCACATCATTCCCCCGCTTCCGTCGGAGTTGTAGTAGTCCATCGTGAAATCATATCCGCCGGAGGCCGGACCCAGAATCATAACTCCGTCCGCCCCGACGCCATAGTGCCTGTCGCAAAGACGGGTTATCGCCTCTGCGTCAAGATGCACTCCCCCCTCGCGGCCGTCCGAGACAAGAAAGTCGTTCCCCGCACCGTTATATTTGTAAAATTTCATATTATTCATTCACCTTTTGCAAATATCTAACTCACTTATATATAAGCCTCACCTCTCAAATCCCACGCACATTTTCATTCAGCTTTACATTAGAGTAGAGGGAACACTTACCCTCGCAGAAGATCCTCCAACTGGATGGAGGCAGAGGTTTTCGCGTCGCGGTACTTCACGATGACTGGGCAATAAAGATGCACTCCCTCGGCGGCACCCGGGCCGCGCCCGATCGGACGGGAACCCGCCACTACCACGGCGCCCTCCGGAATGACAATCTGCCCGGCCCCGTTAGCTTTAATCCACTCCCCGTTCACGGCGTCATAGACCGCAGTCGAAGCGTTTATAATTACGCCCGTGCCCACGACGGCGCGGCTCCTTACGATCGTACCCTCGTAGATTCCGCAGTTTCCGCCGATAAAAACATCGTCCTCAATGATGACAGGAAGCGCCCCCACAGGCTCAAGCACGCCTCCGAGCTGGGAAGAGGCCGAAAGATGCACCCGCCGGCCCACCTGAGCGCAGGAGCCCACAAGCGCGTGGGAGTCGATCATAGTCCCCTCGTCGACATACGCTCCTATATTCACGTATGCAGGCGGCATCATAACCACCCCCCTTGCGAGGTACGCTCCTCTTCTGACGCTGCTTCCTCCCGGCACCATCCGCACTCCGTCCTCAGGGGTGAACCCTCTTGCAGGCACAGTGTCCTTGTCCACAAAATCCCCCATCTGCACAAGCGTTCCCACGCGGAAACCCTCCAGAATGCGGTTTTTCACCTCCACATTCACTCTCCACTCACCATCTACTTTCTCGGCAACCCTGAGCTGCCCGCTCTCAAGAGAGTCACAAAAACGGGAAAATTCTTCCTTTGTCATATTTTTCTGTTTTATATCCGTTAAAAATCCGCCAGCCCCACTTAGGTCAGGAGCCCGGGCTTCAGAAATTGCAGGAGAGTTACAGCTGAAGCCCCTTCAGGACTTCCCGCATCCGCGCCTCGGTTTTCTCTGAGGCTGGAGTGAGCGGAAGCCTCAATTCGTTGGCGATAAAGCCAAGCTGCGAGAGCGCGGCCTTTGCCGGGATCGGGTTGCTTTCCGCAAAGCAGGCGAGGAAAAGCTTGCGAAGACGGTAGTGAAGCCTCTGTGCCGCAGCAAGATCCACTTTAGAGTCGCCCGCTCTGTCGCCGCAAACGCACGGACTGCCCAGCGCCTCCACAAAATCCACCATCATCTGCGGGACTATGTTGGAAGCCACGCTAATCACTCCCCGTGCCCCCGCAGTCATAAAGGAAAGCGTGAGGTCGTCGTCGCCGCTGAGGACCGAAAAGTCGTCAGGCGCGCCGGAGAGAATCTCCGTGACCTGGAAATATTTCCCCGAAGCCTCCTTGATTCCCACAATGTTCGGCACATCGCAGGCAAGCCTCAGGCAGGTCTCCGCCTCCATATTCGCCCCAGTGCGGCCCGGGACATTGTAGATGACGATAGGCTTGTCAGTGGACTCAGCCACAGCCTTAAAGTATTGATACTGGCCCTCTTGCGTAGGTTTGTTGTAGTAAGGGACCACCACGAGAAAGGCATCGGCGCCGTGCGGTGAGAAAAACTCTATGTTCCTCACGGTCTGCTTGAGGGAATTGGTGCCCACGCCCACAAGAAGCGGAGTCGGTTTCCCGCCCGAGAGTCTGTGCTCCTCCAGAATTTCGCGGTAGCGCACAAGAATCTGAAGTTTCTCGTCGTTTTCAAGGCAAGGGGCCTCCCCTGTCGTCGCAAGCGGGACGAGGAAATGAATCCCTGCGTTGAGCTGTCTCTTCACAAGGAGAGTCAGGGCGTCAAAGTCCACCTCGCCGCCCCTGAACGGAGTCACCATTGCGGTGCCGCAACCGGTGAAAAGTATATTTTTTTTGTCCATAAGCTTTATAAGATTTCCTACTGATTATGGCATTTCCAAGATTATGGTCTTGGGGCAAACTCAAGGTTCAAAAATACAAAATTTAGAGGCATCACTGTTCCTACGCGAGCAGTTCGGCGAATTTGTGCACCCCGGTAAGGCCCTCCGTGCGGAGAGCGGCATAGACTGCACCCTGGGCGAACCCTGCGCGGGAAAAAGCCTCGTGGGTGATGGTGATGCGGTCGTTCAGACCCTCGAAGCCCACGGTGTGGATGCCGGGGATTTCTCCGCAGCGCACGGACTGGATGTCCACGCTTCCGCCCATCCCCTTGTCGACGAGTTCCGCAAGGGATTTTGCCGTTCCGGAAGGAGCGTCGAGTTTGTGGATGTGGTGCTTTTCAACGATGTAGGGCATATACCCGCCCGCGGCGCCAAGCTTTCGCGACAAAAGTTCCACGGCTGCATAGAGAACATTCACTCCGATGGAGAAATTGGAGGCGTAAACCATTGTGGTGCCGGCCTTTGTGAAATAATCCACCACCTCTCCCTCAATGTCGTTCCATCCCGTCGTGCCCACAACCACTGCGCGGAAATTGTCCGCAAGGAAGCGGTAGTTTTCCCGAAACGCCGCCGGAGTGGTGAAGTCTATGCAGACGCACTCGCGGGCGATTTCCCTCGGGACGCTCTGCACATCCTCCGTTGCAAGGACGAGTTCCACGCCCTTCTCGGAGAGTTCCTTTTCAACAAAATGGCCCATTTTGCCATATCCGCTGATAACGACTTTTATCATAATGTATTCAACTTTTGCAA
>CAYNDY010000158.1:0-4690 GCA_964396105.1 uncultured Muribaculaceae bacterium | reverse complement strand
TTTTCTACCACATTTCCACTGACGAGGTTTACGGGGCTCTCGAAATGACCCGTCCTGAGGGAGTGGAGCCGCCGTTCACGACAAAAGCCTCCTCAGGGAAGCACCATCTTGCCTACGGCGAGGATTTCTTCACGGAGACCACCAAATACAATCCGCATTCTCCATATTCTGCCGCCAAAGCCTCTTCAGACCACTTTGTGAGGGCATTCCACGACACCTACGGCTTCCCGTCCATAGTCACGAACTGCTCCAACAATTACGGTCCATATCAGTTCCCGGAGAAGCTCATCCCTCTGTTTATCAACAACATCCGTCACCGCAAACCCCTCCCTGTCTATGGAAAGGGCGAGAATGTGAGGGACTGGCTCTATGTGGAGGACCACGCGAGGGCGATTGACCTGATTTTCCACAAGGGCACCCCGGCCGAGACCTACAACATCGGCGGGTTCAACGAGTGGAAGAACATCGACATAATAAAGGTGGTGATTGCGACGGTGGACAGGCTCCTGGGGCGCCGGGAGGGCGAAGACCTCGGCCTTATAACCTTCGTCACCGACCGTCCGGGCCACGACGCGCGCTACGCCATCGACTCCTCGAAGCTCCAGAGGGAGCTGGGCTGGGAGCCTTCGCTTCAGTTCGAGGAGGGCATCGAAAAGACCGTCCGCTGGTATCTTGACAACCAGGAGTGGATGGAAAATGTCACGAGCGGCGACTACCTGAAGTACTACGAGTCCATGTACTCAGGAAGATAGTGCACCCCTCTTTGGAGGGAGTGTACCGGGGTACTCAACCGATGGAAAAATGGATATAGCCCGAAAGAAATAAAAATGAACAAGTTCCATATTGTTTCGGATTATCAACCCGCAGGCGACCAGCCCGGAGCGATAGACGGCATCTGCAAGGCCCTCGGGCAGGGAGTGGATGCCGTCACTCTTCTCGGCGTCACCGGCTCCGGAAAGACCTTCACGATGGCGAACGTCATCGAGAGGCTCCAGAGGCCGGCGCTCATCCTCAGCCACAACAAAACCCTCGCGGCGCAGCTCTACGGCGAGTTCAAGTCCTTTTTCCCGAACAACGCCGTTGAGTATTTCGTTTCCTACTACGACTACTATCAGCCTGAGGCATATATCCCCACCACCGACACCTACATCGAAAAGGACCTGAGCATCAACGACGAGATTGAGAAACTCCGCCTCAGCGCGGCCTCGGCCCTGATGTCCGGAAGAAGGGATGTCATAGTCATCTCCAGCGTCTCCTGCCTCTACGGAATCGGGAACCCGGAAGACTTTCATTCTCAGACAGTTGTGGTGAAAAAGGGAGAGCAGAGAAGCCTCACACGCCTTCTCTATCAGCTTGTGGACGCGCTCTATTCCCGCACCGAGACCGATTTCAAGAGGGGAACATTCCGCGTGAGGGGCGACACGGTGGACGTGTGCATAGGCTACGGGGACAACGCCGTGAGGATTGAGTTTTTCGGAGACGAAGTGGACCGGCTCTGCGTCATAGACCCGGTTTCAGGAGCCTCCATTCAGGACATCGACGAGATTTCCATCTACCCCGCGAACAATTTCGTAACCACGAAGGAACGCTCCGCCAAGGCCGTGAGCCAAATTCAGGACGACCTTCGCCAGAGATACGACCAGTTGGTGGAATACGGCAAGGGGATGGAGGCCAAGAGGCTCAAGCAGAGGGTGGAATATGACCTTGAGATGATCAAGGAGATGGGCTATTGCCCCGGAATCGAGAATTATTCGCGCTATTTCGACGGCCGCAGCGAGGGGATGAGACCGTTCTGCCTTATGGACTATTTCCCCAAGGATTTCATCACCTTCATTGACGAGAGCCACGTGACAATCCCCCAGATCAGGGCTATGTACGGCGGGGACCACTCCAGAAAGTCGGTCCTCATCGACTACGGATTCCGCCTTCCAGCCGCCGCCGACAACCGTCCGCTGAAGTTCGACGAGTTCGAGGCCCTCGCGGGGCAGACGGTGTATGTGAGCGCGACCCCCGCCGAGTACGAGCTCGAGAAGTCGGAAGGTCTTGTGGTTGAACAGGTTGTGCGCCCTACGGGGCTTCTTGACCCGCCGATTCAGGTGCGTCCGACGAAAAACCAGGTGGACGACCTCCTGGAGGAAATCCGCGTGAGGGCCGAGGCTGACGAAAGGGTGCTCGTGACGACTCTCACGAAGAGAATGGCCGAGGAGCTGGAAAAGTATTTCACGAATATGGGCGTTAGGTGCCGCTACATCCACTCCGACGTGGACACGATGGAAAGGGTGGAAATCATAGAGGACTTCAAGAACGGGCTGTTCGATGTCCTTGTGGGCGTCAACCTCCTCAGGGAAGGTCTCGACATCCCGACAGTCTCGCTTGTAGCCATTCTGGACGCGGACAAGGAGGGCTTCCTCCGCTCCGGCAGGGCTCTTACCCAGACCGCAGGAAGGGCCGCCCGCAACGTGAACGGCCTCGTGATTATGTACGCCGACTCCATCACCCGCTCGATGCAGGAGACCATCTCCGAGACCGAGCGCAGAAGGGCCAAGCAGATGGAATACAACAAGATGCACGGCATCACGCCGAAGCAGGTTGCAGTGAGGAGCAACGCCCTCGCCGAAGGACACGAAGGAGCAGCCCCGGCCGGCCGTTTCGGCTCCACAGGCAAGGCCGCCGGCATCGCCGCCGCGGCAAAAGCCGCAGGCTTCGGCACACCAGGAAAGGTCAACGCTGCGAACCTCGGACGGGGAAATGTCAGCGCGGCAAACGCCTACGACGACCCGGAGTATGTTCCGAGTCCGTCAGACCTCGGAAGAGGACGTGTCACAGTGGGCTTCGGTCACGATGCGGCACGGGAGGAGCGCAGCGCCTACTCCGACGGCTACATCAAGGCCGACCTCGCCGCCGTCCTCCAGGACCCTGTCATCAGGGCGATGTCCCGCGAGCAGGTGGAGAAGGCCGCAGAAGCCGCCAAAGCCAATATGAAGAAGGCTTCCGCCGAGCTCGATTTCGCCGCCGCAGCCTCCTACCGCGACGAGATGTGGGCTCTTCAGCAGTACCTCAAGGTCTGGAAGGACAGTTAGCCCCTGCTAATAAAGTCTCCCTATTTAGCCAAAAGCAGGGTAAATGATGCCGTTTTGGCTGAATTAAATTTCTTATTTAGCCAAAACCAATACAAATAATCCACTTTTGGCCAAATTAAAATTCTTATTTGGCCAAAACAATAACTTTTTATACCTTTGCGGCTAAATAAGGAAACATTATGATTGGCAGAGAACTTGAAATGCAGGCCCTGCAGAGGGCTATGGACAAGAAAACCGCACAAATTATCGTTGTTTACGGAAGACGAAGGGTCGGAAAGACCTTTCTCGTCAACGAATTTTTCGGCAACAAATACACATTCAAGCACACTGCCGTTTCCCTGATAGGGGAAAAGACGGCTAAGGGGAAAATGCGGGCTCAGCTCTCTGAATTTTTCTACTCGCTGAAAACATACGGTCTGGCGGAAGATACGAAATGCCCGAACACCTGGTCCGAGGCCTTCCACCTGCTTCAGGAACTGCTTGACAGCAAGGCGGACGGGAGCAATCAGGTAATCTTCATTGACGAGCTGCCGTGGATGGACACTCCGCGATCCTCTTTCATCAACGCCTTCGAACACTTCTGCAACGACTGGTGCTCGGCAAGAAAATATGTCAAACTCGTCGTGTGCGGCTCAGCCACTTCGTGGATATGCGACGAGATGATTGACAGCAAAGGCGGGCTTTATGACAGGGTTACCTCAATGATTTATGTACGCCCGTTCACTCTGAGGGAGTGCGAAGAATACTTCAAGGAAGAAGGATTCCATCTGGACCGGTACGACATCGTTCAGGCCTACATGGCGTTCGGAGGCATACCTTATTATCTATCCCAGTTCAGGGAGGACCTGAGCGTCGTGCAGAATATAGACGCCCTTCTCTTTGACAGGGACTCCATCCTCTATGACGAGTTCGACAAACTTTTCTCTTCACAGTTCGCCAATCCGGACACGCTGAAGGCCATAATCTCAGTTGCCGCAAGCAAAAGATGCGGGCTGACGCGCGAAGAACTCGCCGCAAAACTTGAGACTTCGTCCGGAGGGACATTCTCCACATCGCTGAAAGCCCTGGGAAAGAGCCGCCTCATAGTTTCCTATAAGCCATTCGGGGACAAGACCGTTCGCTACAGAGTGTCAGACCCGTTCTGTTCCTTCTATCTCCATTACGTGAAAGCCAACCGGAGTCAGAAGAATTTCTGGCAGATGCACTACAACTCCCCGGCTATGAACAGCTGGCTAGGCTACGCCTTCGAAGAAATTGTCTTCTATCACATAGACCAGGTAAAACAGGCTTTGGGGATATCCGGGGTCTGCACCAGCGAATCCGCCTGGACGGTCGAAGGGACTTCAACGCAGGAAGGAATGCAGATAGACCTGCTGATAGACAGGAGTGATAGGGTCGTAAACATCTGTGAGATAAAGTTCTGCAATGACGAATACGAGGTAACTTCCGCCTATGCAAGAAAAATCCTCGCCCGCGAAGATTTCACAGCCAAACATTTCAAAAACAGACGGAGCATCTCCAGCATCCTGATAACGACATACGGCCTAAAAAGGAACGAATACTCCGGCCGTTTCACCAAAGTCATAAAACTGGACGACCTGTTCAGATAG
>CAYNDY010000157.1:0-4784 GCA_964396105.1 uncultured Muribaculaceae bacterium | reverse complement strand
TTTGTCCGAAATGTTGCACAACTTGTCCGTTTTGAGGTAATATCCTTGCACAAGTCAAAGTACCTTTGCACCGGTAAAAAAGCCGAAAGAGGCTGAATAGGAGCGGCCTGCCGCGCAATGCCCCCTCCCGGATTTTTAACCGCATAAAAAGGAATACAGTTAACACTAAAATACAGACAATATGAAACTCGCATCCAAAGTCGCCCTTCTTCTCGCGGCGACAGCAGGACTCCTCTTCCTCAGCCCCACTCCCACACGGGCCCAGGAGAGCAAACAATCACAGACCATCTCCGTCACGGGAACAGTCACCGAAGCTGAGAGCGGCGAACCGGCCATAGGCGTCACCGTCCTCATCAAGGGCACATCCACCGGAACCGTGACCGACATCGACGGACGCTACGCAATCAGCGCCCCAACAGATGCCACGCTCGTATTTTCCTGCATCGGCTTCAGCACAGTGGAACAGCCCGTCGAGGGCCGCAGCACAATCAACGCCGCCCTCGCCTCCGACTCCCAGATGCTTGCCGACGCGGTTGTAATCGGTTACGGTACGACCTCCAAGAAAGACCTCACCGGTTCCATCTCGACAATGAAAACCGAGGACTTCAACTCCGGACTCATCTCCTCAGCCGAGCAGCTCATCAACGGAAAGGTGGCCGGCGTGCAGATTATGACCTCCTCCGGATCCCCTACCTCCGGCAGCACCATCAGAATCCGCGGCGGTGCTTCTCTCAACGCCTCAAATGACCCTCTCATAGTCCTGGACGGCGTTCCTCTTGAAATCGGAGGCATCGCAGGAAACGACGGAAACTTCCTCTCCCTCATCAACCCTTCCGACATCGAGTCTATGACCGTCCTCAAGGACGCATCCTCCACCGCAATCTACGGTTCCAGGGCATCCAACGGCGTGATAATCATCACCACCAAGAAGGGCGCGAGCGAAAAAATCCACGTCAACCTCACCTCCACCCAGTCAGTTCAGTGGAAGAGCAAGACCGCGGATATGCTTTCATACGATGATTTCGTAAATGTGGCAACAAGCCTCGGCACAGATTACAGCCAGTACCTCGGCACAGAGCACACCGACTGGAACAAACAGGTCTATCAGGCAGCCTTCGGCACCGACAACAACCTCAGCGTGAGCGGTCAGGCCGCATCCTGGCTCCCGTTCCGCGCATCAGTGGGCTACTACAACCAGGACGGTATCCTCAAGACCGACAACGCCCAGAGGGTTTCGGCGAACCTCAACTTCTCCCCTACCTTCTTCCACGACTACCTCAAGTTCAACATAAGCGTCAAGGGCGCCTACAACCGCAACCGCTTCGCCCAGACAGGGGCAATCTGGAACGCGGCAACCTTCAACCCTACCGTTCCGGTCTATTCCGGCAGCGAGGCCCTCGGCGGCTACTATGAAATCGTCTCCGCGACTGGAGTACCTGACGGGAACGCCGTGAAGAACCCGCTCGGACTTCTTATGCAGACCGAGGCTACGAGCGACGTCTATAGAATAGTCGGCAACATCGACGCAGACTACAAGATGCACTTCCTTCCGGAGCTCCGTCTCCACGTCACCGGAGGCTACGACTACGCCAACGGAAGGGGACGCTCCTTCACTCCGGAGACCGCCGCATCAGCCTACGACACAAAGGGTTACAGCAGCAGCTACGGCCCTGCCGAGAAGCACAACCGCCTTCTCACCGCCTACCTCAATTATAATAAGGAAATTGAGGCAATACGCTCAAAGATTGACGTAACCGCAGGTTATGACTACCAGTACTGGAAAGCCACCTACCCTGCAGGAGACAACTACAACGCCGCAGGAGAGAGCCTCAACCAGGCCTGGAACGCCACCGACAACCGCCACGTTCTCCTCTCCTACTACGCCCGTCTGAACTACTCGTTCGACTCCCGCTACCTTCTCACCGCAACGGTCCGCCGCGACGGAACATCCCGCTTCTCGAAGAACACCCGCTGGGGCACATTCCCATCCGTCGCCCTCGCCTGGAGAATCTCCGAGGAGAGCTTCCTCAGGAACGTCGAGGCAGTGAACGACCTTAAGCTGAGGGCCAGCTACGGCGTCACCGGACAGCAGGACGGCATCGGCAACTACAACTACCTCCCGACCTACTGGAAAGGCTCCGACAACGCCAAATACATCGGCTCCAACGGCTCCTACATCTCCACCTACCTTCCTTCCGCATACGTCGAGGACCTGAAGTGGGAGACCACAAAATCCTTCAACGTCGGCCTCGACTGGGCCTTCCTCGACAACAGAATCCAGGGAAGCGTCGACTGGTACACCCGCAAGACCGAGGACCTCATCGCCACCGTCCCGGCCCCTGCAGGAACGAACTTCAGCAAGATGATCACCACCAACGTGGGCAACGTCTCAAGCCAGGGCGTGGAGGCAGCCATCAACCTCGTGCCGGTAAAAACAAAGGACTGGACCTGGAACGTCGGATTCAACGCCACCTGGCAGAAGGTCAAAATCACCAACCTCACCCTCGTTGACAACGGCGAGAAGACAACCACCCTCACCGGCCCTACCGTGGACAGCAAATATGTTCAGGTTATGACCGAGGGACAGGCTCCATACGCATTCTATGTCTATAAGCAGCTCTACGGCGAGGACGGCCGCCCGATTGAAGGCGCATACGCAGACCTCAATGGCGACGGGGTCATCAACATCAACGACCGCTACTGCTACCATTCCCCTGCCCCTGACTGGATTCTCGGATTCAACACCGCGGTAAGCTGGAAAAACCTCACCGTTTCCGCAACCTTCCGCGCCAACATCGGCAACTATGTCTACAACGCGATGGCGATGAACACCGGTGCCACCGAGACTATGAAGTACAGCGCTCCTCAGCTGAGCAACCTTTCCGCTTCATACCTCCAGACCGGTTTCACCACCCGCCAGTTCTACTCCGACTACTATGTCGAGAACGCTTCCTTCCTCAAGCTGGACAACCTCACGGTGAGCTACGACTTCGGCCGCATCCGCGACAAGGTGGGCCTTCAGCTCTCGCTCCTGATGCAGAACGTGTTCACCATCACCAAGTACGCGGGAGTTGACCCTGAAATCTCCAACGGTTTCGACAGCTCATTCTACCCGCGTCCGCGCATCGTTTCACTCAGCCTCGGTCTGAATTTCTAAATTCTTGAACCACAAATAATAAGAAGGAATTATGAAGAACATATATAAGATATTGACAATTGCGGCGGCAGGCCTGACCCTTTCCCTTTCAACGGGCTGCGTGAAAGACCTGGACCAGTACCCGCACACCGACACCACCTCAAAGGATGTTTATGTGAGCGCCGAGAACTATGAGAAGGTGCTTTCGGGAATATATACCTCTATGATTGTGAACCTCAGCACCATAGCTAGCGACGACCGCTACCAGAATTACACCCGCTGCCTCACTATGTTCGAGGAGTGCTCCACCGACACGCTGGACGATGTGTGGCTCGCAGGCGAGACTATGACCGACGTAAACAACCAGAGCTGGAACGCCGGCGACCCGTGGGTGAGCGCGATGTTCTATCACATCTACAACATCATCGCCCTTTCCAACGAGTTCATCCGCAACGCTTCCGAGGAGAACATCGCCTCCTTCTCCGATGAGGACAAGGCGAAAATCCGCTCCTGGAGGGATGAGGCGAGGGGACTTAGGGCCATCGCATATTTCCACGAACTCAATTTCTTCCCTGTTGCGAACTTTGTGACAGAAAAGGACAATGTGGGCTCATTCATCCCTACCGCATACACCCGCACCCAGCTTTTCTCATACATCGAGAGCGAGCTCAAGGAACTCGGAGAGAGCCTTCCTTCAAGGAATTACGGCCACTTCACCAAGAGCACCGCGAACGCTCTTCTTGCGCGCCTCTACCTCAACGCCGAGGTTTACACCGGACAGAAGAAGTACTCCGAGTGCATCGCTGCCTGCAACAAGGTCTTCGCTGACGGCTACACCGCTCTTGCGCCAAGTTATGCGAGCCTTTTCAACGCCGACAACAGCAAGAGAGGCGACGAAATCATCTTCGCCCTCTCTACCGACGCCTCCAACACCGTTGCCTGGGGCGCAGGAACCTATCTTGTCTGCGCATCGCGCTTTGACAACTACGCCGACATCGACAAGGAGTTCGGCGTTGCCACCTACTGGAACTGCCTCAGGGTGCGCCCGGAGCTTGTGGACCTTTTCGAGGACGGAGACTCAAGGGCAAAGTTCGGACAGTACGACAGGGCTGCTGCAGCGGGTGCAGCCGATGATTTTGACATAACTCTTCCGGGAGACACCGACTACAAGTACCGCGCAAGGGAGAAGAAAATCTCAAAGCACGATGATGCCACCACCGGCTGGCTGATGAACAAGTGGACCAACCTTCTGGACGACGGAACCATCGCATCCGACACGAGGGTGAACGGCGCCGTGACCGACTATCCGATGTTCCGTCTTGCGGATGTTTACCTTATGGCTGCAGAGGCTGCGCTCAGAGGCGGCACCGGAGCCGAGAAAACAGCTCTGGAGTATGTGAACCTTGTTCGCGAGAGAGCCGGCGCGAGCACTCTTGCAAGCGTTGAACTTAGCGACATTCTTGACGAAAGGGGCCGCGAGCTCTACTCCGAGGGCGTTCGCAGAACAGACCTCATCCGCTTCGGAAAATACACTTCAGGCTACGCCTGGAACTGGAAGGGCGGCGCAATCGACGGCAAGGACGTAGACAGCAAATACAGCCTTCTGCCTATTCCTGAGGCCGAGCTTTCAGCAAATCCGGGACTCAAG
>CAYNDY010000156.1:0-4812 GCA_964396105.1 uncultured Muribaculaceae bacterium | reverse complement strand
TCCGCCCCGACCTGCACCGCGCTCGCTCCCGCCATCATCATCTCCACCACATCCTCCGCGCTTGCAACGCCGCCGCAGCCCATAACCGGCACCCGGCAGGCATTTGCGACCTGGTAGACCATTCTCAGCGCCACAGGGAAAACCGCCCTTCCGGAAAATCCGCCCATCCCATTCGCAACGACAGGACGGCGGCGACGGATGTCGATCCGCATACCGAGAAGAGTGTTTATCAGCGTCAGACCGTCCGCCCCCGCATCTTCGCAGGCGCGTGCAATCTCCACAATGTCAGTCACATTCGGGCTCAGTTTCACAAAAACAGGTTTGCGGCAGACGCTCTTGACGGCCGAGGTAACCTCCGCTGCCGCCTTTGCGCTCGTTCCGAACGCCATCCCGCCGTTGTGGACATTCGGGCAGGAAACATTGACTTCAATTATGTCCACTCCCGGGCATTCGTCGGCCTTCCGGCAGGAACGCCTGTACTCTTCAATAGAAAAACCGCTTATGTTCGCAATCACGGCATTGGAAAATACTTTCCTCAGCGCTGGGACTTTCTCCCCGACAAGGGCGTCAATCCCAGGGTTCTGAAGCCCAACGGAGTTTATCATTCCGTCAGGACATTCGGCGATGCGGGGCGTCGGGTTGCCGAACCGCGGCTCCTCGGTTGTGCCCTTGAGGGAAATGCCTCCAAGCACATTGAGATCAAATTCCTCCGCGAGCTCAGTGCCGAAACCGAAGCATCCGCTTGCGGGGATGACAGGGTTGGGAAGCGAGACTCCGCAAAGGCTGACCGAGAGGTCCGCCTGGCGTGGGGCGAGCTGAGCGTCAACGGCCTTTAGGGAAGCCCCGGCGCCTTTTGAATGTGATTCAGTTACCATACGATATCCTCCTTTTTGAAAACCGGACCGTCTTTGCAGACCCTCCGGGGGCCGTCTGAAGTGTGGCAGGTGCAGCCGTAGCAGAAACCCGCTCCGCAGCCCATTCTCTCCTCGAGACTTGCCTCGCCCGGGGTGGGAAGAGCGGCGCAGACAGCCTGCATCATCTTCAGAGGGCCGCAGGTGTAGAAATAGTCAAACTCAGGGGCGGCCTCGCGGATGGCGTCAGTGACAAAGCCCTTCACTCCGCGGCTTCCGTCCATAGTGGCAATAAGGGGAGTGAGCCCGAGCGCCTTATATTCATTTTCCAGAATTATGTCCTCGGCGGTGTTAAATCCAAGAGCCACAGTAACTTGCTTCCCCATTGAGAGCAGCTCCCTGCAAAGAAGGAAAAGCGGCGCCGCCCCGAGACCTCCTCCCGCAAGAAGAGCCTTCTCCCTGCACTTTTCAGGAGAAAATCCGTTTCCAAGGTCGGTGAGAAGTTCGAGAGTTTCGCCCGGCTGCATCAGAGCCATTTTCGCCGTGCCTTCGCCGACGACTTTGTAAAGCAGCGTCAGGGAGTCCCCGGTGCAGTCGCAGACCGAAATCGGGCGGCGAAGGAAAAAGCCGTCAAGGGCTATGTCCACAAACTGCCCGCTGTGAAGAGCGAGGGGCCTAACCGGAGCGCATTCTCCCGCCACAATGCCTGTCGCAGAGGAAGCCGCGGCGGGAACGAGCCGGAGCCGGTAAACATCCCGTGCCACCGCGTCGTTGCCGTCGATTCTGAAAATAACTTTCTGCATAATTTTATTCGTTACAGATTTTCTTGAAAAGAAGAGGAGTCGTTGTAGACGATTTTGCCTCCCTTCAGCGTCAAGAGGACCTTGCCTCTCACTTTCCAGCCGTCAAACGGAGTGGAATGCCCCCTGGAGCGGAAACGGGAGGAGTCTATAGTGTATTCTTCATTAAGATCCACAATGCAAAGATCCGCCGGAGCACCGACCTCGATGCGGCCGCCGCCAAGAGAGAAAATCCTCCGGGGAGACTCGCAGAGTGCGTTCAGAACGCACTCAAGAGGAACTTTCCCGCTCAGAACCAGAGAAGTGTAGAGCACAGGGAAAGCGGTCTCAAGACCCACGATTCCCATTGCGCTGCCCTCAAGGCCTCGGGACTTTTCCTCGGCGGAGTGCGGCGCGTGGTCAGTCGCGATGGCGTCAATTGTGCCGTCAAGCAGTCCCCCGATAAGGGCCTCGCGGTCGGCAGCGCTTCTTAGCGGCGGATTCATCTTGAAACGTCCCTCCTCCTGAAGATCGTCTTCGCAGAGGGCGAGATAGTGCGGGCCGGTCTCGCAGGTGACTCTCACCCCGCGCCTTTTGGCCTCGCGGATAAGCTCCACGCTTTCAGCGCAGGAAATATGGCAGACGTGATAGTGGCAACCCGTTTCCTCGCAAAGGACCAGATCCCTTGCAATCTGTCCCCATTCGCTTTCGGAGCAGATTCCACGGTGGCCGTGCGCGGCGGCATATCGCCCGTCGTGAATATATCCGCCCCTAAGAAGGGTATTGTCCTCGCAGTGGGCGGCGATAATGAAGTTTTCCCTGGCGGCAGCCTCCATAGCCCGTCGCATAATCTCCCCGTTCTGCACTCCGCTCCCGTCGTCGGAAAAAGCGACGACAGAGTCCTTCAGGGCGGCGAAATCGACGAGTTTCTCTCCCCGACGGCCCTCAGTTATGGCCCCGTAGGGGAGAACATCCACAACGGCGTCCCTCTCAATTATCTCGGCCTCAGCGCGAAGGTGTTCGGGGGAGTCGGGCACGGGATTAAGGTTAGGCATTGCGCAGACGCAGGTATATCCCCCCGCGGCGGCAGCCTCGGAGCCCGAACGGATTGTTTCTTTGTAGGAGTAGCCCGGTTCGCGGAAATGAACGTGAAGGTCCGCAAAACCGTAGGAAACGAGACAGGAGGAAGCGTCAACAACGGAAACCGTTTCGTCCACCTGCAGATTTTCGCCAATCTCGCAGATGACACCGTCCTTAATAAGAATGTCGGGGTCAGCACCCCGCCGAATAAGAATGTCGGAGCCGGAGCCCCGGTGCAATATGTCCCGTTTCATCGGGATGCAAAGGTAACAAAAAATGGCCACTTGCTGTGACCATTTTCGTTTTTTTTGAAGATTTTTATTCGTGAGAGCGGAATGTTCGCGAGCCGCGGACTATTCGTGCGTTGCAAACCTCTGTTCTGCAAGTTTTTCGTACTTCGTCCCCGGGCGGCCGTAGTTGGCGTAGGGGAAGATGGAAATGCCTCCGCGCGGAGTGAAAAGGCCAGTGACCTCAATGTATTTCGGGTCCATCAGCTTCACCAGGTCCTTCATAATTTTGTTGACGCAGTCCTCGTGGAAGTCGCCGTGGTTGCGGAAACTGAAAAGATAGAGCTTTAGGCTCTTGCTCTCCACCATTTTGACGTCTGGGATGTAGCTGATGCGGATTTCCGCGAAGTCCGGCTGCCCCGTAATCGGGCACAGACTTGTGAACTCAGGGCAGTTGAACCGCACCCAGTAGTCGTTTTCCTGATGTTTGTTGGTAAATGTCTCCAGAACCTGGGGAGCATAATCGCTTTTATATTCGGTCTTTTTTCCCAGGGCCTGAAGCCCCTCGAGTTCTCTTCCTTCTGCCATAATGAAATGTATTGAGTATGAATGAATTTTCTTGCCTATAGTTAATAAATAATCCTATATGTCGCTGATTTTGAACGGGTTGTAGGATATGTTCTCGTCGAATGTGTCTATGCCCTCATGTGCCTTCACCTTTCTCACCAACCAGGCCGTGAAAGGCAGGATAATTATCTCATAGAGGGTTTTCGCCGCAATCTGGGTCAGCATAAGGTTCACCACCGCTCCAAGCGGAAGAAGCCCTCCGAAGGCGATGGGGAAGAATATAAGGGAATCCGTCGCCTCGCCGCCAAGAGTGGAAATGATGGCCCTCCAGCCGAATCCCTTGCCCTTTGTGGCGACCTTCATCCGGGACATAATCCAGGAATTGACCGTGGAGCCCGCGATGAATGCAAGGAGCGACCCCGCCATAGACCGCGGCACAAGGCCGAACAGGGAATTGAAACTCTCGGCCGCACCGACACCCTCGGGAGTCAGCGGCATCGGGAGATGAGTCACAAGGAGCGACGCAAGGCTAACGAAAAGGCACATTGCGAAGCCGATCCAAATCGTAAGGCGCGCTTTCCTGTAGCCGTAAACTTCTGTGAGACAGTCGTTAAGGATGTAGGAAATCGGGAACAGGACAACTGCTCCGGTGAGCTGGACAGGAAGCCCGCCCACCTGCCAAAGCCGAGGGATGAAAAGGTTTGAAACAACCAGACAGACGCAGAATGTCACTGACATCCATACGTAGGTAACAGACAGCGCCTCGCGCTGCGAAGTAGAAGAATTTGACATTTTTCCTTGTTTTTTTCGGCAACCCCGGGGCGGAAAAATTCCCTCCGGCGCAAGCCTTCGTGGTTTCAAGAACACAGGGCCGTCCCGTCGTCAGCAGCACGGACCCTTTTTGCGGCGGCAAAGATAGTAAAATTATTTCTACCTTTGCCTGCGCTCACAACGAAAACGGTGAGCGCCACTTTAAAATTATGAATATCCTCATCATCAACGGAAGCCCCAAGGGCGACAATTCCATCACGCTGCAGACCTGCCTCTACATCGAAAAGCACCATCCTGAGCATCAGTACCGCGTTCTTAACGCCGGAAAGAAAATCCGCCAGTTCGAGAAGGACTTTACCCCTGCCGCAGAGGCCCTGGAGTGGGCTGAAATGGTCCTTTTCTGCTACCCGGTCTATACCTTCCTCGTCCCTTCACAGCTCCACCGGTTCATTGAACTTATGAAGGAGCACAGCGCGGAGCTTCGCCTTGAAGGCAAATGGGGAAGCCAGATAACCACCTCGAAGCATTTTTATGACG
>CAYNDY010000155.1:0-4836 GCA_964396105.1 uncultured Muribaculaceae bacterium | reverse complement strand
TTTTCCTGTTTTCGCGTTTTATACGGCCCTCCCCCTAAACAGGGAGCGTCGTAACCTGCAAATTTACATAAAAAATCATTACTTTTGTCAGCGAATGGGGCTTTATTGAGAAGTATCTTGGACACACACCCCGAACATAAAACGAATTACAAACGCATCAGCAGCTTATGGCAAATTTCAGAATAGGCAACGGATATGACGTGCACGCGCTCAAGGAGGGACTTCCGATGTGGCTAGGCGGAGTGCAGATTGAGAGCCCGGTGGGCTTTGTGGCGCACTCGGACGGCGACGTGGCGATTCACGCGCTCTGCGACGCTCTTCTCGGAGCGCTTGCCCTCGGAGACATAGGGAAACATTTCCCTGACTCCTCCGATGAGTTCAAGGGAATCGACAGCAAGGTGCTGCTCGCAAGAGTTAGAGACCTTGTGGACGGGAAAGGATGGAAATTAGGCAACGCGGACATCACCATCGCGCTCCAGAGCCCGAAAATCGGGAAGTATGTGCCCGCTATGCAGGAGACACTCGCCGCCGTTCTCGGTTGTCCCGAGGACAGGGTCAGCGTAAAAGCCACCACAACCGAACACCTCGGCTTTGTAGGCAGAGGCGAAGGCTGTGAAGTCTGGGCCACAGTCCTGCTGGAGTCAAAATAGAACTTGTCCCTTAGTCCTTGAGGGTAGCAATTTTAAGCTTCTTTACTTTCTTTTGACGGGAACTTCCAGAAAATCAGCAGGACTATTAGCATCGTGAGGATTTCGGAAGTCGGAACGGCCAGCCAGGCGCCCTTCAACCCGAGAAACTGCGGGAGGGTGAGGAACGCCGCAATCATAAAGATGAAGCTGCGAAGAAGCGTGATGACTGTCGCCGCGCGGGCCCGCTCGATGCTCTGGAAATAGCTCATCGCAATCACATTCACCGCGAACGGAATGAACCCGGCGGAAAAGAGCCTGAGTCCCTCGACTGCAAGAGGATAGGCCGCGTCGGAAGGCTTGAGGAACATCCTCACCACCCATTCCGCCCCGACGAGCGAAACCAGGACGATGACAACCCCGTAGATGAGCGCGGTCTTCATTGACACGTTCAGCGCCGCCCGGGTCTTGTCCCCACGGTGAAGCCCGTAATTGTAACTGATAATGGGCTGAGCCGCCTGACCCATAGAGTTATTGATCATAAACACAATCGGGAACAGGTAGCACACGACGCTGAACGCCGCCACACCCGAGTCGCCGCAAAGGCGGATGAAAACGAAATTTCCGCACATCATAAGGCAGGCCACAGAGAGCTCCGAAAGCAGCGAGGAGACGCCCAGTTTGCACATATATCCGATGTTTCTCAGTGTGAGCGAAAGTCCCGTGCGGGTTAGTTTGAAGCGGACAAAATGGAGGTTGTGCGCGGGGTTCACAAGGTAGACGGTAATCATAATCATACCCACGACCGTGCCAATGCCCGTTGCGACGGCAGCGCCCCAAATCCCCCAGCCGAGAGGGAAAATGAACAGCCAGTCGAGGAAAACGTTGATTGCGGAGGCCGTGATGGAAGCCGTCATAGCATATTTCGGAGCGCCGCTCAGACGCACGAAAAACTCCCCCGCAATCAGCAGACCGTTGAAGGCGAGGAAAGGGACATAGCCCCAGAGGTAGTCCTTCGCAAGGGGCATAAGTGTTGGCGAGCAGCCGAAAAGGCGCAGAGTCTGCTCAGGGAAAATGAGGGCGAGGGCGGTTATAATCAGCTGGGAGATGGCTGCCGCAATCATAGACTGGGTGGTCACGATCTTCGCAGTTTTCTCCTTTCCGTTCGCGAGGTGGATGGATGCGACGACCGACCCGCCAAATCCGAACATAAGCGCGAGTCCCGATGAAATGAGGAAAAGCGGAGCCGCGATATTGATTGCCGCCAGGGCATCGCTTCCCACTCCCTGACCCACAAAAATGCCGTCTGCGATGGTGTATGAAACCGCCGCAATCATTCCGAGCAGGGTCGGATACAGGACCTTGCGGAAAAGTTCACCGATGTTTTCAGAACTGAAATCAATGCTGTCTCTCATCTGTGCCATACTGGATGTACTTTATGATGTATTCTATAATAATGTTACTTTATATAGTATTTTCCTCTTATATAAGACTGTGCACAATGGGAGCTAATATATAATCCACTAACACACAATCACTTACATATATCCCTTCCTCTTAGGGCGGGCAAAGGTAGGACTTTTAATCGGAGTATGCAAGCATAAACCTTTGATTTATAGAGGCAAGGAAAAATTGTTGATAACTTTGTTAATAAGTCCTATTCCTCCCCCTTGAAATTTAGGATTACAGTATCTAATTTTGCTCTTCCTGCGCGGCGGAATAGCCGAAGAAAAATTTCACAGCATTCCTCCCGCGGCAAAAACATCAAAAAAACTAAAAACTATATAATTATGGGCAGTTCAGAGATTTACATCATCAAGCGCGACGGCAAGAAAGTCCCGTTCTCTGTGGACAAAATCAAGAATGCAATCAGAAAGGCATTCCTCGCGGTCGGCGCATTTGCAACGGATGATGACCTAACAACCATTCTCGCCCACCTGAGACTGACCAACGGAATGACGGTGGAGGAGATCCAGAACCAGGTCGAGACGGCTCTTATGGCCGAAAAATACTTCAAGGTTGCCAAGGAGTTTATGCTCTACAGGCAGCGCCACGCCGAGGACCGCGACACCCGCGACAAGCTCAATTTCCTCATCGACTACTGCAACTCCGCCAACCCGGCGACCGGCAGCAAGTACGACGCGAACGCCAATGTGGAGAACAAGAACATCGCCACCCTTATGGGCGAACTCCCTAAGCAGGGATTCATCAGGATGAACCGCAGGATTCTGTGCGACCGCCTCAAGGAAATGTACGGCAAGGAGTTCGCCGACAAGTATATGAAGCTCCTCAAGGGCCATTTCATCTACAAGAACGACGAGACTTCCCTCGCGAACTACTGCGCCAGCATCACTATGTACCCGTGGCTTCTTAACGGAACCATCTCAATCGGAGGCAACTCCACCAGGCCTACGAACCTCAAGTCGTTCTGCGGCGGATTCGTGAACCTCGTGTTCATCGTCTCCAGTATGCTCAGCGGCGCGTGCGCAACCCCTGAGTTCCTTATGTATATGAACTATTTCGTCGGGAAGGAGTTCGGAATGGACTACTACAAGAGGGCCGACGAGGTGGTGGACCTCTCGCTCAAGAGGCGCACAATCGACAAGGTGATCACCGACTGCTTCGAGCAGATTGTATATTCAATCAACCAGCCTACGGGCGCAAGGAACTTCCAGGCAGTGTTCTGGAACATTTCCTACTACGACCGCTACTATTTCGAGAGCCTTTTCAAGGAGTTCTATTTCCCTGACGGCAGCCAGCCGGACTGGGAAGGCCTCAGCTGGCTCCAGAAGAGGTTTATGAAATGGTTCAACGCCGAGAGGCTCAAGACTCCGCTCACCTTCCCTGTGGAGACAATGGCTCTGCTGACCGAAGGCGACGAGGTGCGCGACAAGGAGTGGGGCGATTTCACCGCCGAGATGTACTCCGAGGGCCACTCGTTCTTCACCTATATGAGCGACAACGCCGACTCGCTTGCAAGCTGCTGCCGTCTGCGCAACGAAATTCAGGACAACGGCTTCAGCTACACGCTCGGCGCCGGCGGAATTTCCACAGGCTCGAAGTCCGTTCTCACAATCAACCTCAACCGCTGCATCCAGTACGCCGTGAAGAACGGGATGGACTATGTAGCTTTCCTTGAGGATGTTACGGACCTCGTGCACAAGGTTCAGCTGGGCTACAACGAGAACCTGAAGATGCTCCAGAGCAAGGGTATGCTCCCGCTTTTCGACG
Source organism: uncultured Muribaculaceae bacterium (assembly GCA_964396105.1). Lineage (GTDB taxonomy): Bacteria > Bacteroidota > Bacteroidia > Bacteroidales > UBA932 > Cryptobacteroides. The sequence continues at coordinate 979 of CAYNDY010000155.1, read as the reverse complement.
CCGGCTACATCAACATCGGCAGGCAGTACCTCACGGTGGGCATCAACGGTCTGGTGGAGGCCGCAGAGTTCCTCGGAATCCCTATCACAGACAATCCTCAGTACACCGAGTTCGTACAGAAAGTTCTCGGAACCATCGAGAGATACAACAAGAAATACCGCACCAAGGAGACCCTTTTCAACTGCGAGATGATTCCTGCGGAGAACGTGGGCGTAAAGCACGCGAAATGGGACAGGGAGGACGGTTATATGGTGCCTCGCGACTGCTACAACAGCTATTTCTACATCGTGGAGGACCATTCCCTCAACATAATCGACAAGTTCCGCCTTCACGGCCGCAAATACATCGAGCACCTTACCGGCGGCTCCGCTCTGCACCTCAACCTTGAGGAGCACCTGAGCAAGGACCAGTACCGCCAGCTTCTGAAGGTGGCCGCTCACGAGGGCTGCAACTACTTCACCTTCAACATTCCGAACACAATCTGCAACGACTGCGGACACATCGACAAGCGCTATCTGCACGAGTGCCCTAAGTGCCACAGCAAGAATGTGGACTACCTCACGAGGATTATCGGGTATATGAAGAGGATCAGCAACTTCTCGGCTGCGCGTCAGGCTGAAGCCGCAAGGCGTTACTACGCAACTGACCACGGTGAGATTGCAGCCGAGGTAGCTGCCGAGGCAGAGGCTGCAAGGGCATAAATGCTGAAGTTCTACAACTACGACATCGTCTGTCAGGAGATTCCTGACGAGGTGACGCTGGCAATCAACATCACCGGTTGTCCTATCCATTGTCCCGGGTGCCACAGCACCTGGCTCTGGGAGGACTGCGGTGATGTGCTCTGCTCTTTCGGCGGAAATGGCGGCGCTGCCCCGAAGGAGGCTTCAGGGGAGGTTTCAGCGCCAAATCCCGAGGCGAACGCCGATTTCGGGGGGCTGGAGGCCATAGTGGAGAAATATGCCCCGTGCATTACCTGCGT
>CAYNDY010000154.1:0-4853 GCA_964396105.1 uncultured Muribaculaceae bacterium | reverse complement strand
GGAAATAACTTTTTTATCACACTGCCAAGTTTTGGCAGCGGCGGACTGTATATTTGTGAAAAACAAGCGGGGAAGATATCCGCGATTAAAACACAAAGTTATGAAACAGTCACTGTTGGAGGAATTTATCCGTATGTTCAATAATTATGCGGTGTCCCTGCGTCGCTGGGAGGATGATTCGGAGATTCCCGATGTCGGGAGTATGGCTAAGTGGGTGCGGGAAAACTCGGACTCAATCAACTGCGAAAATATGGAGGAACTGTTTGACGCCTTCATTGCTATGGCCGCGAAAGTGAGTACAGGATGCTTGGGTGGGGATTCATCCTGGCCGGACAGGGGAAAGGGAGCGGCGGGGTGCAATCCGGAGGATTGGGATGTCTCAATGCCGGGGCTGAGCCATTTCAGAGAGTTCTGCCGTAGGAGCGCTTCTATTGAAAAGGGAATAATTCCGTCGGGATTCGGGTCCCTGGACAGCCTTGTCGGCGGGTTCCGGAACGGGGAGCTTACCGTAATCGGGGCTCGGCCAGGTGTCGGCGAATCGGCTTTCCTTCAGAACATTGTGCGAAATGTTGCCTTGAAATGGTATGCTGAGAGCAAGGCTACTGTCCCGGTCGGATTCTTTTCCACCGACTGGACCTCGCTTGAGTTGTCGGCGAAGATAATCGAGGTGGCGGGAAGCAAGGGTTTTGAGGGAAGCGATGAGGCGCAGTGGAATGTGTCCTCCGATTTTCTGAAGTATACGGACTTCTCGCAAATCCACATTATCGACGCCCTCGCCCATATTTCCGTCCCGAATTTCTTCTCTCTGGCAGAGAGGCTTGTGCGGGAGAAAGGAGTCAGGCTGATTGCGGTTGACAATATGATGCAGATGCGCGACCCCGCAGGCTCCGGCGGGAACGGGCTGGCGGCGGTCGTAAAGTGCCTCAAGACTACGGCAAGAAAGCTGAAAGTCCCGATTGTGGCCCTCTCCGGAACTGTCTGGGCGGGAAGTGGCGAAGATTTGTGGCAAAGGTTCAAATATGCCCCCAGGGCAATTGAGAAATATGCCGATGTCATTATGATTATGGAGGCCCGCCAATGCGAGGTCTGGGGATGGAACAACCGTTTCGTGAATGTCTTGAAGAACACCGGCGGCCCAACCGGCGAAGTCCGGTTCACTTTTGACTGGAGAAACCGCAATTTTTCCCAAAAATGCCATATTTAGTTACAAAATGGCGGATTTCTCGGATTTTATTCGTTCCTTTGCGGCTTCTTTTTAGACAGTGTAGTAATTTTAATTCGAATTCAACGACTATGAAAACAGAATGGAGAGGTTTCAAAGGGAGCAAATGGCAATCTGAAGTCAATCTTCGCGACTTTATTCAGAACAATTACACCAGCTATGACGGCGACGAGTCGTTTTTGGCAGGACCTACTCAGGCTACCGGGAAACTTTGGGGAATGCTGAAGGAACTCCAGAAGCAGGAAAGGGCAAAAGGCGGAGTGCTCGATATGGAAACCGAGGTTGTGTCAAGTCTGACAGCCTACGGCGCCGCCTACATCGGCGAGGGAACCAAAGAATTGGAGAAGGTGGTCGGCCTTCAGACAGACAAACCGCTCAAGAGGGCATTTATGCCTTACGGCGGCATCAAGATGGCGGAGCAGGCCTGCACGACCTACGGCTATGAGCCGTCTGCCAAATTGCACGAAATATTCCACAATTACTGCAAGACCCACAACGACGGCGTTTTTGACGCATATACGGCAGAAATGAAGCACGTGCGTCACAATCATATACTTACAGGTCTTCCTGACACATACGGACGCGGCCGCATCGTGGGTGACTACAGGCGTGTCGCCCTCTACGGCATCGACTACCTCATTTGTGAGAAACAGAAGGATCTCGACGAGATGGGTGACCGCGAGATGATAGACGAGGTAATCCGTCTGCGTGAAGAGGTCGCAATGCAGATCAAGGCTCTCAAGGGCCTCAAGGAAATGGCCGCCATCTACGGCTTTGACATTTCAAAGCCTGCCTGCAATGCCCGTGAGGCTGTGCAGTGGCTCTATTTCGGCTACCTCGGAGCGGTGAAGACTCAGAACGGCGCCGCAATGTCCGTCGGAAGAGTGTCAACCTTCCTTGACATCTACATCCAGCGTGACCTCGCGGAAGGAACACTTACCGAGGACGACGCACAGGAGCTGATCGACCATCTGGTTATGAAATTCCGTATGGTGAAATTCGCGCGCATCCCGTCTTACAACCAGCTTTTCTCCGGAGACCCTGTCTGGGCCACTCTCGAAGTAGGCGGTATGGGACAGGACGGACGCTCGATGGTTACGAAGAATGACTACCGTTTCCTCCACACCCTGGAGAATATGGGCCCTTCACCGGAGCCTAACCTTACGGTGCTCTACAGCAGCCGTCTGCCTGAAGCGTTCAAGCGCTACGCTGCGATGATTTCGGTGAAGACCAGCAGCATCCAGTACGAGAACGACGACGTGATGCGTCCTGTATGGGGCGACGACTACAGCATCTGCTGCTGCGTGTCCGCCACTCAGACCGGAAAGGAAATGCAGTTCTTCGGCGCCCGCGCCAATCTTGCCAAGTGTCTCACCTATGCAATCTCCGGCGGTGTGGACAGCAAGACCCGCGAGCAGTGCGGCCGCAAGATGCGTCCTATCGAGGGTGACGTGGTTACCTACGAGGAGTTTATGCCGAGATTCATCGATATGATGGACTGGTTGGCCGGAGTCTATGTGAAGACGCTCAACCTCATCCACTATATGCACGACAAGTATTTCTATGAGGCTGAGGAAATGGCGCTCATCGACACCGACGTGCGCAGGACATTCGCTACCGGCATCGCAGGTTTCAGCCACGTTGTCGACTCCATCTCCGCCATCAAATATGCAAAGGTGAACATCATCCGCGACGAAACGGGCTTCCCTCTGAGTTTCAAGACCGAGGGCGATTTCCCGCGCTACGGAAACGATGACGAGAGGGCGGACGAGATTGCCGTATGGCTTCTCAAGACTTTCCTCAAGCTCGTGAAGAAATACCACACCTACCGCAATTCCGAGCCTACAACTTCCATCCTGACAATCACTTCCAATGTGGTTTACGGCAAATACACCAGCAATATGCCTGACGGACGCGAGGCCGGCGCACCGCTTTCTCCGGGAGCCAATCCAAGCTACGGCGCAGAGAAGAACGGCCTTCTGGCTTCGCTCAATTCTGTGGCTAAACTGCCTTATGAGTATGCGCTGGACGGAATTTCCAACACGCAGACCATCAGCCCGGGCGCTCTCGGCCACGACGACGAGGAGCGTGCCCGTACCCTGGTGTCAGTAATGGACGGCTATTTCAATCAGGGCGCTCATCACCTGAATGTCAATGTCTTCGGCCTTGACAAACTCAAGGACGCGATGGAGCATCCTGAGAAGGAAGAGTACCAGAACTTCACTATCCGTGTGAGCGGTTATGCGGTCAAGTTCATTGACCTGACCCGCGAGCAGCAGCTCGATGTCATCGCGCGCAACGCGCACGAGCGTCTGTAAATGCTTAAAGGAAGAGTTCACTCTTTTGAGAGTTTCGGCGCGGTGGACGGCCCCGGAGTCAGGTTTCTGATATTCCTGCAGGGCTGTCCGATGCGTTGCCGGTATTGTCACAATCCCGATTCCTGGAAAATAGGAGCGGGAGAGGAGTACAGCGCAGAGGAAATTCTTGACCGTGCCGAGCGTTTCAGGTCCTATTGGGGCGACCGTGGCGGGATTACGGTGAGCGGGGGAGAGGCTCTCCTGCAGATTGACTTTCTCATCGAGCTTTTCGAACTGGCCCGGGAGCGGGGGATTTCGACCTGCCTTGACACCAGCGCGCAGCCTTTCAGCCGTGAAGGCGTTTTCTTCGACAAATTCCGCAGGCTGATGAGGGTCACTGACACCGTTCTGCTGGACATCAAGCATATAGACGACACTGAGCACCGCAGCCTGACCGGTCACACGAACCGGAACATACTTGACTGCGCCCGCTATCTGGATGAAATAGGAAAGAGGGTATGGATCCGCCACGTGCTTGTGCCGGGCATTACTGACAATGATGAGTGGCTCACAAAGCTGCGCGATTTTCTTAGTACGCTCAGCAATGTGGAGCGCATCGATGTGCTGCCATATCACACGATGGGAATATACAAATACCGTGAACTCGGCATCAAGTATTCTCTGGAAGGTGTCGAACCGCCCTCCAGAGAGCGCATTGACAATGCCAACCGCATCCTTCAGCCGGCGCTGAGCCTCCCTCAGAGGTAAGCTTCTGGAAGGTATAGACTCCACTCTGGCGCTGAGCCGGCAGAGATGACCCCGTTTGAATCTTCTGAGGAAAGCTCATCTATCCTCCGGGGCCTTGGGGAGGTCATCACCGGGGCTCTACGCGGAAACTAGCGGTGAGCACGATGTCTTCAGAGGACCTGCCGATCATCACATTGAATTCTCCCGGTTCCACCACACATTTCATATCGCGGTTCCATAGCGAGAGGTCGCGTGATGTAAGCTCAAATGTAACACGCTGCTTTTCGCCAGGGCGCAGGCTAATCTTCCTGAATGCGCGCAGAGCCTTCACCGGTGTGGTGACAGAACTTACCGCATCGTTGAGGTAGAGCTGCACCACCTCTTTGCCTTCACGCTTGCCGGTGTTTGTGACCGTGACGCTCACACTGGTGCGGCTGCCGTCCGGCAACGCGTTGACGCTGAGGTCCGAGTAGTCGAAAGTCGTGTAGCTCAGACCGTGTCCGAAGGCGAACAGCGGAGCGGGTGAGGAGAACACATAGTCGCGGCCGGGGTGTTCCGGCGTGCCCGGTTCGCGGTTTACGCCGTGG
>CAYNDY010000153.1:0-4876 GCA_964396105.1 uncultured Muribaculaceae bacterium | reverse complement strand
TTCGAGTTTCAGATTAGTTGAAAATTAAAAAAAAGTTTTTTCTTTAATTTTAATAGGAATTTCTTTTTTTTGAATCCCATTTTGAGATTTATGCTGAAATTGCGCTCCCCTAATTTGGGGAGCGTAATTTTTTTTTGTGGGTTGCGGCGATTTGTCGAGACCCCAGGTTAAAATTGAATTTCTATGAAGATACAGGATTTGACTTTGGAGGAGCGGCCGCGGGAGAAACTGCGGGACCGGGGACTTATGGCTATGTCCAACGTGGAACTGCTGGCAATTCTGATCCGCTCGGGGGCGCGGGGGAAGAATGCCGTGGATGTGGCCCGGGAGCTCTTCGCTATGACGGACAACCGGCTTTGCACTCTCTCATCGCTTTCGCTGGACAAGATCGGGTCGGTCAGCGGGGTGGGGTTCAGCAAGGCCTGTCAGATTGTGGCGGCGTTCGAGCTTGGAAGACGGTGCGCGGCGGAGATGCCCGTCACGATGCGGGGCTCAATCCGCAACACCACTCAGGCCTGCAAACTCCTGCAGCCGCGCCTGAGGGTCCTCGACCACGAGGAGTGCTGGGCTCTCTTCCTTAACCGGAACAACCGCCCCATCTGCAAGAAGATGATAAGCTCCGGGGGGCTTTGCGAGACGACTCTCGACTCCCGGATGGTGGCGGAGTTCGCCCTTGAGAAAAAGGCCACGGGAGTGATTCTATTCCACAATCACCCCGGAGGGTCTCCCGAGCCGAGCAAGGCGGACCTCAAGATGACTTCTTCGCTCCGCAATGCGCTTGCCTCGCTGGATATAATCCTTTTCGACCACATAATCATTTCAGGGGACAGCTACTACAGCTGCTGCGACCAGGTCGTGACGCAGCTCTAGAGAGTGAGGTTTCACTGGGGGGGAGGGGCCTGCTGCCCCTACCCGCAGCACATCTTTTCGGAAACTGTACGCTTTATTCGCTGATTTCAAGAAAAATGGATAACTTTGCGCGGTTAATCGTGTTTTTATGAAAGTCTTTAATCTCGGGGAGCAGAATTCGGTTCTGAACAGCTTTGTGGCCCAGCTTCGCGACAAGAGCATCCAGAAGGACAGTATGCGTTTTCGCCGCAACCTTGAAAGGGTCGGCGAGGTGTTCGCATACGAAATCAGCAAAACATTGTCCTACAGCGAGAAAGAGGTGGAGACTCCGCTTGGAATCGCTTCGGTCAGCACCCCTGACGACCAGATTGTGGCCGCCACAATCCTCCGCGCCGGACTCCCTCTCCATCAGGGCATTCTGAATGTTTTCGACTCTGCCCAGAGCGCATTCGTCGCGGCCTACCGCAAATACGCCAAGGGGGATGACTTCCAGATGAAGGTCGAGTACGCAAGCTCCGCGGATGTGGAAGGCAAGGTTCTCATCCTTGCGGACGCCGTGCTGGCAACGGGCTCGTCGATGGAAATCGTCTATGACACGCTCACCGAGAACGGCACGCCGAAGCACACGCACCTCGTCTGCCCGGTCTGCAGCGCCTACGCCGTGGACCATCTCAGGCGGGATATGCGTTCCGCCGATGTGACCCTCTGGGTTGCCGCAATTGACGAGGAACTCACAAGCCAGTCTTACATTGTGCCTGGAATCGGCGATGCCGGTGACCTTGCATACGGAGAAAAGGGCGAATAGAGCAGGGGCTGTGAAGGGTAGATTTACAAGTTTGGCACTCGTGGGCGCAGTCATTCTGGTGATGGCTGCGGTTTCTCTTATTTCCCCGATTGAACTTTTCGGGCTCCGCACTTCCCGCGCAAATCTTTTTCCGGAGTTTTTGGAATATGACGAAGAACCCCTTCAGGAGGAGTTTTCCGCCGATTTTGACAATCTTTACGAGCAGATTTCAGCGGAGAGCGACTCCTGCGCCGCCGCTGACACGTCCGCAGTCATCACTTTCCTTGAGGAGGGCGACTCTCTTCCGGAATTTGGCCGTCAGTTTCGCATAGCCTTTATGGGCGACTCGTTCATCGAGGGCGACATCCTCACAAAAGACCTTCGTGAAAGCCTTCAGAGCGAAGTCGGAGGCAGGGGAGTGGGATTTGTCCCTTGCGCCCTTCCTTTCGGGGTATATCGCCAGAGCGCTAAAAGCACCGGCGAAGGCTGGAGAAAATTCAGCATAATGAAAAGCAAGGCCGTTCCAGAGGCTTATAAAGACTGTTTCCTTGCTTCCGGATATATGGACGCGGGCCCCAAGGGCGCGGTTATGACCTGGGAGCAGAAGCCTCTTATGGAGCATCTTGACAGCGCCGGAGTGTGCCGGATAGTCTTCCTTAGCGAAGAGGGCGGAAGCATTGAAGTGAGCACAGCAGAGGGCAGGGAGCCCGTCCGCTTTGATGTGGAGGCCTCGCCACGGCTGCGCCAGGTGGTGCTGAGAAGCTATTCAAGCACAATTACCCTAAAAGTGACCTCCGGTTCCCTCATCTGTTACGGCGCATCGTTCGAGAGCCCGGAGGGAGTCATCGTGGACAATTTTTCAGTCCGGAGCAACAGCGGAGACGCCATTTTCCACAGCAACGCCGCGCTGAACCGCCAGTTGAACGATTTCCTGGGCTACGACCTTGTCGTGCTCCAGTACGGACTCAACATAATGCTGCCGGACAAGACGAATTATTCTAAATATCAGGCCCAGCTTGAGGATGTAATAAAATATGTGAAAGCCGGATTCCCGGGGAGTCAGATAGTGGTTATGGGTGTGAGCGAAAGGGGAGTGCTCCGCGACGGGGACACCACCTACACCTCCATCAATTCCGCCCCAGCCCTGAGCCGCCACCAGAAGGCCGCTGCAGATGCGCAGGGAGTGCTTTTCTGGGACACCTACGGCGCGATGGAAAGCCTCGGCGGACTTGACGCCTTCGTCCGCAACGGCTGGATTGCCGCGGACAGGACGCATTTCAATTTCTACGGCGGCAAGGCCATCGCCAAGAAGATGTACCCTTTCATCAAGGAGGTGCTCGTGGAGAAAAAGCGCTCCGACAGGGGTGCGGACAGCCTTCGGAGCGTTTCACCCGATTCAGTCCTCTTTGCTCCGGCGCGCAAGGCCCCTGTGGCTGGAAATACTGCGGCTTCCCCCGCAGCGGGAAATTCAGCGGTTTCCCCTGTGCGCAAAGCTCCTGCGGATGAAAAAGCAAATAACCCCGCTCAAGAAAAATAACCCCCGCTCTGAAGATGGAATTTCCCGAGATAAATCCCCAGTGGTTCAGCGCCCTTCTGAGTTCGCTCCGCTACGACGGCGCGGCCCCGCTTCAGATTCCGAGCGCGTTTTTTCTCGTCGCCTTCCTGCTTTTCCTCTCGGTCCATTCCTTCCTTCTGAGCCGTCCCAAAGCAAGAAACCTGTTCACTCTGCTTTTCTCGCTCTACCTCTACTACAAACTCAGCGGCGCGTATGTCCTCCTTCTTCTGGGAATATGCCTCGTAGACTGGACTCTGGCCCATTTTATCGGGAAAGCATCGCCGGCGGTTGCTGACTCTCCCGCTTCCTGCGCGGGCAGCAAGGGTCGCCGAAGGATAGGGCCTAAGGCGCTTGTTGCTCTTAGCGTCACGATGAATGTTGGGGTGCTTCTCTTTTTCAAGGCAAACGGCGTGTTCGTAGACTTGGTGTCGGAGATTTCGGCGGGAGGAGTGACCCTAGAGAAAATCGCAGTTCCTGCGGGAGTTTCCTTTTTCTGCTTCCAGTCCATTTCATACGTCGTGGACTGCTACAGAGGCAAAATTCAGCCGCTGGGGAATCCTCTTGACTACCTGTTCCTGCTGAGTTTCTTCCCGAAGATGTTTCTCGGCCCGCTCGTTTCCAACGCGGATTTCATCGCCCAGATGCAGAGGAAGGATATAGAGGTTTCCCGCGAGGACAGGGGGCAGGCGGCAAGGCAGATTTTTTCCGGAATTCTGAAATTCTGCATACTTTCTAAAATAATAGGCCAGCTTTTCGTCCATCCGACCCTTTCCCAGCCGGATTCCAGCAGCGGATTCAGCCTTCTTGCGGCCGTCTATGCCTACACCATCCAGCTCTACTGCGACTTTTCGGGCTACACGGACCTCGCGAGCGGAGTGGCGCTTCTGATGGGTTACCGCCTGCCGCTTAACTTCCGCCTGCCGTATCACAGCGCCACCATCACAGAGTTCTGGCGCCGCTGGCACATAAGCCTTTCCTCCTGGCTGAGGGACTATCTTTACATCTCCCTCGGCGGCAACCGGAGGGGAAGAGTCCGCACCTACGTAAATCTTCTTCTTACGATGGCTCTGGGAGGTCTCTGGCACGGATTCGGGCTTATGTTCCTCCTTTGGGGCCTATGGCACGGGATGCTGCTGTGCTTTCACAAGGCGTGGATGAAATTCGTCCCGGGCGCCCTTCCGACGGGGGAGGGAATGCCGCTATGGAGACGAGCAATCGGCATTTTTGTGACTTTCAATGCCGTAGCCTTCGGATGGCTGATGTTTGTGAGCCCTTCCTGGGAGAGTTTCTCAGCTGTCCTTGAAGGCATATTCACGACATTCAGCTTCGACTCCATCCCGGCCATAATCCTCGCAAACCTTCCGGCTTTCACCGCGATGACCGTTGGCTATCTTCTCCACTGCATTCCAAGCGGCTCCATTGCGAAAATAGACCGCATTTTCACCCGCTCCGGCTTTGTCGGAGAGGTCGCCCTTGTCTGTCTTGTAATCTGGATTGCCCTTCAGTGCGACGCCACCTTCTTCCCCGCAGCCGCCGGCAATGCAGCCCTACCTATCTACGCCAACTTCTAGTCCGACTTCCCTAAAAAGCGAATTAATTACTGCGTGATAGTTTTTACTTCAATAGCTCCTTAGCGTTGGCTATGGCGGCATCGGAGATGGTGCTGCCGCTGAGAAGGCGGGCGATTT
>CAYNDY010000152.1:0-4898 GCA_964396105.1 uncultured Muribaculaceae bacterium | reverse complement strand
GTCTGGCTCGTGCCGGAGAACTGATTGAGGTGGAAATGCAGGAAAACCGAGGCCTTCAGATTCACGCCGCGGCAAATCCTGGGAGCGTAGTAAACTTCGAGGCGGTCGTAAAGGCCGCTCTGAATGTCGGCGGTTGTGCCAGTTCCGATGTCAGCAGTGGAACTCCAGCGCGGGTCCGTCATCCTGTAGAATGCATCGCCTTTGTAGAAATTTCCATCGCCGTAGAGCGTTCCGGCAGAGTCTGTCCAAGCATAATAAGGAAACAGGTTCTTTCCAACGGTTAGGCGGTTTTCAATGCCGACGCCCCAGTGCTGCACTGTGGCGAGGATTTCCCCGGCGTAGGGGGCGACAAAATGTCCTACAGCGACCCTGTCCCGCTGCAAAGCCTGAATCCAACCGGCCCTAAGGGAGAGCCTCTCTATGTGGGCGAAAGGCGCGAAATCAAAAGTTATGTGGGGCTCGGCGAGGATATTGTCGCACACGGAATTGACCTCTCCGGAGCAGGCGTAGTGCATCAAATAGGCTTCATAGCCCAACCTAAGCCACTTTAGCGGGCGATAATCTCCGCTTGAGAAGATCATAAATTCTTCCCTTCGAGTCTGGCTGAACATACCGGTCCAGTCGCAGCCGAGTTCAAAACGGGATTTTTCCCTGTCCCAGCTGAAGAGGATGCCCTCGAAGGTGTTGTCGTAGAATTTCAGCTGGTCGGAGAAAAAGACCGGGGACCAGTCTCCGCGGGAAAAACTGCGGGGGAAAAGTCCTGCGGTTATGCGGAAGTCCGTCTTGGGGAACTTGATGCCGAGCTGATAGTAAAAGAGGAGGTTGCAGCGCATTTCATTGTCAGAAGTGCCGAATTCCTTCAGCGCATCCACTCCCGCCATAACCCGGTGGGAAGTTCTCCCCGCATCGGCATTGAAGCCCACCATCGGGGCGAGCCTTGCGCCGAAGAGGGTTTTGGAGGCCTGGAAGCCGCTGCGGTCGTATTCGCGGTTGTCGAAACGGAAATCGAACCCGAGGTCGTAGTCGAGACGGATCTGCGCCCCTGCGGCAAGGGAGAGCGAAAGAAGAGCGGCGAGGCTTACAAGTAGTCGTTTAAGCATAAAATCGGCGTTTTAAGCATCAGAGAGGGCTTTTGTGGCGACTTGGAGCCCCACACCGACGCAAAATCTCACAAATTTAGCGTTATTTTAGTAATTTTGTAGCCTTGAAAGGATGGAATATCACACTCCTACGAGGATATTTCCACAAAATATTGAATAAACTATGCTGCGACTTCAGACACCGGTTGAATTTCCCCAAAGCGGGATTGGAATAAGCTACTCCGACTCCATAATGCTTCTTGGAAGCTGTTTCTCCGACAACATCGGGAAAAGGTTGCAGGAAAGGGGCTTTAACGCCTGCCTGAACCCGTTCGGAACGCTCTATAACCCTGAATCCATCCTCTCAAGCATCCTCCGGCTCGACTCCGGGGAGCCTTTCAAGGAGGCTGAATGCATAAGGATGGGAAGCGGAAGCGCGCTCTGGTGTTCTTTTTCACACCACACTCTCGCCGCCCGCGAAAGCCCCTCGGATTTTCTTCGCTGCGCCAACGAGGCTCTCGGGAAGGCTTCCGAGTTCTGGAAAAAGAGCAATAAAGTCATAATCACTTTCGGCACAAGCTGGTGCTATCGGTTTACGGAAAGCGGCAGGATAGTTTCAAATTGCCTCAAGAGGGATGCACGGGAGTTCACCAGGGAGTTTCTTCCCGCAGAGAGAACGGCGGAGATTGTTGCGCAGATAGTGCGTGAACACCCTGACAAGCAGTTCATTTTCACTGTGAGCCCTATCCGTCACTTCAAGGACGGGGCGCACGGAAACGCGCTCAGCAAGGCGAGTCTGCTGCTGGGGGTTGAAAGGGGAATGAGAGTGGCGGATGAAGTGCACTGCACTGAGAGCCAAAATGCAGATAATGCGCAAGGGCAAAAGAGAGCCGAATATTTCCCCGCATACGAAATTCTTATGGATGAGCTTCGCGACTACCGCTTCTACGCCACCGATATGCTCCACCCTTCAGAGCAGGCCGCAGACTACATCTTCGAGCGCTTCCTCGCCTGGGCTCTTCCAGAAGCCGAGCGAGACCGTCTGCAGAGGGAAGAAAAAGCCTTCAGGCAATCTCAACATAAACCTCTAAGCGCACGAGACTAACAGTCTCCCCGAGGCTCACTGCGCTAATTCAGAATTAATACTTACTTTGAAAATGCGCCGTTGCTATCTCTCCATTGCTTTGGAGAGCAGCCCACGGCCTTAAGAAACTGCCTGTGGAAATTGGACCGGTCGCTGAACCCGCACCGCTCCCCTATCACGTTCACAGGCACATTCGGGCTCTCAAGCAGCATCTTCTTCGCGTCCTCAATCCTGAGATTGGTCCTCCAGGTGCGGAAATCCATCCCCTTGTCGGCAAAATAGGTCTGAAGCAGTTCCTTTGAAGTCTTGAGTTCGGCGGCAATCTCGTCGCGCGTCTTGTCGCACTCGCGGTAGCGCCCCGCCTCCACCCAGGCCGAGAGGGATGCACCCAGGGTCTGGAGGTCCTTGTCCGTGTAGATGAGCTCATTATCGCTCTGAGCGGCGCCCTTAGTGCTCTTTTTCTTTGTCGCGGCCTTCTTTTTCTTCACCTGTCCGACGAGTCCCTCGCCCGTAAGCGCCTTGTAGGCGAACGCGTCCAGAAGGAGTTTGTGTGAGCCGAGGAAAGAGATGAAATTCACCGAGAAATAGAGCATAAACAGCGCATAGAAAAGCACATAGACCTTCATCAGCGAACGCGGAAGGAGCATATACACAAGGACGAACATCTGCGTCAGCATCATAATTATGTAGCAGAAGCGGATCCATTTTATCTTGTGTTCCTCGTCCTCGTCGTAGTAGATTTCGAGCTTGTGAAGGGCCCGGCGGTAGCTCCGGTCGAAGGCAATTATGTGCACAATGCACTGAGCCACAAAGAGAACGATGCTGCTTATGTAGGCAGTCACCCTCACCCATTTGACCGGGTAGTCATAGTAATAGACCAGAGCGACTGACCATATAGCCACAATCATTATGTTGAGCCAGTATTTGTCGTTTCCCGTCGGATTCGGGTCCATCAGCTGAAGGAGCGAAAACGAGAGAATCACCGAGGAGAGCGCCGTCACTACGAACATCATCATAGCCGGGAAAAAGTCGTTCCACTCGTAGTCCATCCTCGACATCGTGTAGATGAAAATGACTCCGGCAAGGGCAAAAGTCGCGGCAATCGCGTTCTTAGTGTGCGCCAGCCGCCTTGTGTACGGCGAAGAAGGCACCTTTATGAAGAAAAGGAGCAACGCGAGAGTAATGGCAACCACAGATGCGATGCCGAAAGAAAGGCTGATGTTCAAATCCATATTCAGGCTAATGTGCAAACCCTGCGCCCTTTTTGAGAGCGGGAGCGCAAAAATACGGAAAATTTCGCTAATTTTGCAAGGTTTTTCGCCCCGCTGAGGCCACAAAAGTCTCGGGAGAATGTCTCCGAGACAGCTTTCAATGGGTCAGAGGAGGAAGAGAAACAAACACATAGAGATTTTGTAAAATCATAACATCTTCTACATCAATATGTTCGAGAATCTGTCAGATAAACTTGAGAGGTCGTTCAAAATTCTCAAGGGTGAAGGGAAAATTACTGAAATCAACATAGCCGAGGCTCTGAAGGAAATCCGCCGCGCGCTTCTTGACGCCGACGTCAACTACAAGACAGCCAAGGAGTTCTGCGACACTGTGAAGGCAAAGGCCATCGGCCAGAATGTGCTCACGGCAGTGAAGCCGCAGCAGATGATCGTAAAAATCGTCCACGACGAGCTCGCCGCCCTGATGGGAAGCGAAAGCAGCGACATCAACCTCAAGGGCAATCCGGCAGTTGTTCTCGTCGCCGGTCTGAACGGTTCCGGTAAGACCACATTCTCGGGCAAACTCGCGCTCTACCTCAAGAGCAAACGCGGGATGAAGGTTCTTCTCGCTGCCTGCGACACCTTCCGCCCTGCTGCAATCAACCAGTTGAAAGTGCTCGGAGAGAGCATCGGAGTGCCGGTTTATTCTGAGGACGGGGTTCAGGACCCGATTGCAATCGCAAAGAACGCGATCTCTAAGGCAAAGGCCGAGGGCATCCCGGTCGTGATTGTCGATACTGCCGGACGACTTGCCGTGGACGAGGAGCTGATGAACGAGATTTCCGCCCTGCACAAGGCGATAACCCCTACGGAAACGCTCTTCGTTGTGGATGCGATGACAGGTCAGGACGCCGTTGCTACGGCCAAAGCCTTCAACGACCGTCTTGATTTCGACGGAGTGGTTCTCACAAAGCTCGACGGTGACACCCGAGGCGGTGCTGCCCTTTCCATCCGCACGGTGGTCGGCAAGCCGATAAAGTTCGTCAGCACGGGAGAGAAGATGGAGGCGCTGGACCAGTTCCACCCGGAGAGAATCGCCGACCGAATCCTCGGTATGGGTGATGTGGTTTCCCTCGTGGAGAAGGCTCAGGAGCAGTTCGACGAGAAGCAGGCCCGCGAGCTCAAGAAGAAACTCGCCAAAGACCAGTTCACGCTTCAGGATTTCTACAATCAGATTCAGCAGATAAAGAAGATGGGTAACATCAAGGACCTCGCGGGGATGCTCCCGGGGATGGACAAGGCGCTGAAGGATGTGGACATCGACAACAAGACCGCGTTCAAGACCACCGAGGCCATCATCCAGTCTATGACCCCCTACGAGAGGGAACACCCGGAGTGCATCAACGGCAGCAGGAAGAAGAGGATTGCTGACGGCAGCGGCACTTCGCTCCCTGAGGTGAACAAGCTGCTGAAGCAGTTTGAGGGGACGAGGAAGATGATGAAGATGGCGATGGGGGCCGGCGG
>CAYNDY010000151.1:4316-4961 GCA_964396105.1 uncultured Muribaculaceae bacterium | reverse complement strand
CAAGATCGGGATTCCAGGAGGCCGCCTGCGCGAGCGGAATCGGAGAAAGCGTCCTGTAGCCGTGAATGACATCGTGGCCGAAAAGCATCGGAATGCCGAGCCGCGACTCCTCGATGCAGCGCTTCTGCATAGCATTGCGAAGAACGGCGTCGTCTCCGAAGTAAATCACGGAGCCGGTCTCGGCAGGAACCTGCCCCACCATTTCCCGGAGGTTGTTCTCCACAGTGTTGCGACCGAGAGTGTATTGGCTCATCTGGAGGATTTTCTCCTCCAGCGTCATTCTTCCCAACAGGTCTTCCACCCTGCTTTCAATGGGGGCGGAGGCATCTTTATAGAGGGGGCGGTCATCTGCCCGAAGGTTCACCGATGTCAGTAGGGCGCACAGGAGCGCGAGGGCTGTTTTGGAAGACAGTTTCAGCATATATTCAATTGCGATTAATTGCGGGATATTTTATTGTGTGACTGAGGGTTAATGTCTCTGACGGCACAGAGGGGGTTACTTGGCGTTGCGGTACTCCTCGGCCTTGGCGGCGTAGTAGTCGCGGATTATATACCAGGCCTTTTTCCTCTGACCCTGGTCGGAAACAAGCCCCTTGCGGTTCCAGCCGTCCTGGTCCCGATGGAAACGGAACGGAGAACGGAAAT
>CAYNDY010000151.1:0-4306 GCA_964396105.1 uncultured Muribaculaceae bacterium | reverse complement strand
AACGGAAATCGAAGAGAATCCACGGCGAAATGCCGGCAAGATTCGGGATTTGGGAGAACATCTCAAGGTTCTTCCGGTACTGCGCGGCCTGGAAATCCTCGCTCCAGGAGCTTGCCCGGGAAGCGTCACCGGTTCTGCCGTAGAGAGCCTCGCAGCCGAATTCCGAGATTATTACAGGTTTCCCCTCAGCCACATTCCACCTGCACTCGGAAGGTTCAGCCGGCCAGGGGGCATACCAGCCCATATATTTATTGAACGAAACCACGTCAAGGTCCTCTATGAAAGGGTCCTCTATACGGAACTCTCCCCATTCGCTTTTGTAATAGACATTGTCAAAGGCCGCCGTGAAAAGGCGGGTGGGGTCAAGAGCACGGCCGAGGGCAAGTTCGCGGCGAAGGAAAGCGTTGCGGCTCTCCCCAGGACGGGTCTCGTTCGCGACTCCCCAGAAAGAGACTGCGCAACGGTTTTTGTCCCTGAATATCATCTCCGAGTACATCCTGAGAGCCTTGTCCATAGTCTCGGGATTGCCGAAATCAATTTTCTGCCAGACCGGGATTTCCTCCCAGAGCATTATCCCAAGACGCTCCGCAAGGCGCACGATGTATTCGTTCTGCGGATAGTGGGCAAGGCGCACGGTGTTGGCTCCCAGAGCCTTGGCCTCCGAAAGAAGCATAAAGGCGTCGTCCTCGCTGAAGGCTCTTCCCATCCTCTGAGGGATTTCCTCGTGGAAGGAAACGCAGCGTATGAACTCAGGTTTCCCGTTCACTTTTATGCGGGTCCCGTCAACCGAGATGTTTCTGAAGCCTATTTTTTCTTCAATGGAAGACTTCTCCCCGTCAGAGCCCTCATAACTTATCCTGACATTATAAAGTTTGGGGCTGTCGGGGCTCCATCTCTGAAGCTTTCTCACCTTGAAAGAAACGCTGCCGCAGCCCTCGGAGTCAAGAGATATTTTCTCGCGGCACCCGAGTTCCGGAATTTCGACAATGACCCCGGAGCCCGCCGCAGAAGCGGAAGACATCCTTACCGAAGCATTGATCCTGTCGGAGGACGAAGGGTCGAGCTGAACCATATAATCCTGGATATACACCCGTGGGGTGCGCACAAGGAAGACGTCGCGGGTGATTCCGCCATAGTTCCACCAGTCATAGGACATTGCGGGGATGGCGTCAGGGCTGCGGCGGTTATTCACCTCGACGGTTATGAAATTGTCCCCTTCCTTCACCTTCCCCGTCACCTCGAACTGAAACGGGGTGAATCCGCCCTCGTGGCTCCCGATTTCCTCACCGTTGAGATAGACTGTGCAGCGGTAACTCACCGCGCAGAAATAAAGGAAAAGCCTTTCGTTCTCAGAAGCGGCGCCGGCGCTGAAATGCCTCGCATACCACACCGTGCCCTCATAATACTGAAGTTCAGGGCGCTGGCTGTTGAAATCACCCGGGACATTGAGCTCCACTCCTCCGTCAAAAGAGTATTCGAAGAACTCTTCGTCGTTTTGGGCAGTCCGGTTTTCCCACACCTTTTTGCCGCGCCCCATATCGTAGAGGTCGATAATCGCGTTCCACTTTCCGTTAAGCGACTGCAGTTTGCGCCCATAGACATTCGTCATAAGAGAGGGGCGGCCATAGCGGGACAGGTCACCCTCGAGAGTGTTTTCAGCCCTCTTTTGAACCCCATCAGTCTGAGCCAGAAGAACTTCAGAAGCGGCACCGAGAAAGAAAGCCGACAGGACAGCTGTCCCGAGAGCAATATATAAT
Organism: uncultured Muribaculaceae bacterium; assembly: GCA_964396105.1. GTDB lineage: Bacteria > Bacteroidota > Bacteroidia > Bacteroidales > UBA932 > Cryptobacteroides. Next base: position 2,549 of record CAYNDY010000151.1, on the reverse strand, counting down.
CCTTTGATATTCATTATTTTACAGAGTTTGTAATCTTATAGCGATACACCGCGAAGCTGTTTTCATTCTCAAGAGAAAAGTTCACCCGTCCATCCTCACCGGCCGTTGCGGAGAAGTCTTCTCCGCTTCCAAGAATCTTTTCAAAGCTGACCTCAGCACCTTCCGGAAGGAAAGTTTCAATGGAGGCCTCTGGGCGGGAGGTAAGTTCGCGATAGACGATGAAATATCCGCTCCGGCTGTCTTTTGAAACGGACTGGAAACCTGTCCAGGAGCGTCCCGAAGGCTCTTCACCGACCGGGAGGATGGTCCCGCGGTGGAAATCCGCCATTATTTTCTTGTAGCCGTCAATAAGAGGCGCGACGTTATAGGCCTCCTCCGGAAGATTCGAGGCTTCCATCCAGGCGAGAGGCTGAGCCGCCATCGCCGTTGCGGCGACATATTCAAAAGAATAATTCCCGGGGGCAAAAGGGTCATCTGAGGCATATTTGTCAGAATTCCTCCATTTGTTCAGAAACTCCACCTGAAGGCACTCGGCGGGAACATAGCGGCTCAGCTGCCAAAGGTTTCTCAGAGTGTGATACGGAAAATAGTTGCCCCAGTCGGTGTAGCGGTTTTCGAGAAAAATGTTGCCGTAGTCGTTGAAACAGTGGTAGCCCCCTCGGCGGCCTGCCGTTACATCAAGATTGAAGACAACCTTGTTGCCGGTGCGCTCAAGCACGGAGTCGAAAAAGCTGCGAAGATTTTCCTCGGCCTTTTTCGTCGGGATTGAGACTCCGTCAATCTTGAAGACCGTAATCCCGTAATCCTCAAAGAGTTTCACGACTGCGTCGGCATCCTTCTCCCAGTCCTCGAAGTCGTTCTGGATGCTAGGGTTGAACCACAGGCCGAGCGTAATGCCCTTTTCACGGGCCTTTTCCACAACGGGCGCGAGCCCCCTCGGATATTTATCCTTTGCAGGAGTCCAGTAGAGAGGGTTGTCCCAGATGTTTTTGAACGAGCCCTTCGCGACAGCGGAATTGGGACTCTTTCCCTCCTGCCAACCGTCGTCAATCTGGAAATGGGTCACTCCGAGACGCGCGGCTTTCTCGATTTCCTCAAGGCAGAACGCCTCGTTCACTTTCGAGTCTTGACTGCGGTCTCCCCAGGTGTTCATCATCACCATTTCATCCCTTCCGGGGCGGTGGAGACGGATATTTTTCTGATATGTGCGAAGAGAACTCAGAGGTGAGAGTTTGCCCTCAGAGAAAACTCCGACAACGCAGGAATAGAGCTTCACCCACCCCCCGGAGCGAAGTTCCTCCTCGGAGGCGCCGACTCCGGTCACGGTGAATTTGCCGAACTCGGTCACGAAATCCGCTCCCGGATAGCCCAGCTGGACAGAGGAACAGGGGGCTTCCTTGAGAAGGAAAAAGCCGTTGCCGTCCCTTCCGTCACGGGCAAAAAGCAGGTTCCCGCGGTAGCCTGTGCGGCGATACGGGATAAAATCCCTCTCGCAGACAAGGTTGTCGTTCCAGTCGGTTACATCGAAAAACTCCACTGCACGGGCCCTCCAGTGCACTCCGTCAAAGTTGAAACTCTCAAGGTGCGGCGTGCGTGGACGCTTCTTTTTCATATCCGAAGTGGATTCGATGTTCTTGTTGTCGGCGGCATTGCCGGTTTCGCTTCCCTGAGCCGAATCCGCCCCGAGAACATAGTTGTCGCAGGCGATGGCGGGACAATCCGGATAGATGCGGAACACCCTGCGGACCTTTGTGGAGCCGAGAGAATAGCTCACCTCGGCTTCAAGACGGTCGGGATGAATGCCGTCGGAGGAAACCCAGCGGGCAGTGAATGTGCCGTCAGTTGCCTTCTGAGGGGTTGCAGTCACCACAAGCGAAGGCTCCCCAAGGGCCGAATTCGTGAAAGTTCTTCCGGAGCGAAGGTCCTTTATTTCAAGGCTCACCAGGTCGCCGCAGTTCCAAAGGAAAGTCCTTTCAATCAGGGAGTTACTAAGGTGCAGAGTGTCTGCGTCCTTCCAGGCCCTGCAAGAGAGGAAAGTCGCCGTAGGGACAGTCTTTCTCTCGGGATTTTCGTCCGCCGGGGAGGTCAGAAGGCGGTTCTGCTCGTTGAAATGCTGGTCGGAAAGAGGGACATCGGTTCTGCCGGCTCCCTTTTTCATCATTTCGGTGAGCTCCGGCAGGTGCCCCTCATACACTCCGCGAGGAGAGCAGCCGTACTTTCTGCAAAGCGAGGCAGCCATTCCCACCACTTCGCCCATCATCCCGGTGGTGCGCATAACTCTCACTGTTCCAAGCGCCACGTGGGTGCAGCTTATGTCCCTGCCCGCCATAAAAAGATTGTCCACATTGCGGGAATAAAGGCAGCGGTATGGCACTGAGTAGGGATAAATCCAGTTGTGGACCGTCGCAGATTTGAACTCTCCGCCCGGGAACCTTGCGGAGTTGGTGCTGTCCGGGAAATGGAGGTCTATGCTCCAGGAAGTTGTGAAAGAGGCATCCGGATGAGGGATGTTTCCGTCTATGTCCTTCTGAGAGAGAACATAGTCCCCG
>CAYNDY010000150.1:0-4965 GCA_964396105.1 uncultured Muribaculaceae bacterium | reverse complement strand
CTTCATCGGAACCGTGTCCCCTGCGGGAGGTAACCTCAAGGAGCCTGTGACCGAGTCCACCAAGAAGGCTGCGCGCTGCTTCTACGCCCTTGAGCAGAAGAGGGCCGACCAGAAGAGGTACCCTGCAGTTAACCCTATCGACTCATATTCAAAGTATCTCGAATATCCTGAAATCCAGGAATATCTCGAAAAGACCATCGCACCGGGCTGGGGCGAAAAGGTAAACAAACTGAAGAACCTTGTCCGCAGAGGCCGCGAAGCCAACGAGCAGATCAACATCCTCGGAGACGACGGCGTGCCGATGAACTACCACGAGCTGTTCTGGAAGTCTGAACTCATTGACTACGTGATACTTCAGCAGGACGCGTTCGACGCTGTCGATGCGCTCTGCCCGCTTGACAGGCAGAAATATATGGTGGAGCTTGTTCTGGGGATCTGCGACCGCAGCTTCGAGTTCGAGGACTTCGAGAAATGCCGCAATTTCTTCAAGGAAGTCATCAACATTCTCCGTCAGATGAACTACTCCGTATTCCACAGCGAACAGTTCAAGGATTACGAAAATCAACTTAATACTCTTCTCAACAATGGCAAATAAAGCATATCAGAAAATCTATACGAAGTTGGAGGCCATTACAAAGGCCACCGTCTCCCTCAAGGCCGACGGGGTTTCCAACGATGAGCTTGCCGTTGTCGACGGCAAACTCGCACAGGTCGTGAAGACCAAGGGAGATACTGTGACTCTGCAGATTTTCTCCGGCACAGAGGGCATCCCTACCGACGCCGAGGTCACATTCCTCGGCACAGCCCCGACCCTGAAAGTGAGCGACGAACTCGCCGGAAGGTTCTTCGACGCATACGGTCACCCTATCGACGGCGGTCCAGAAATCGAAGGCGAGGAGAGGGAAATCGGCGGACCGTCCGTGAACCCTTACAAGAGAAAGCAGCCTTCAGAGATTATCCCTACGGGTATCGCGGGCATCGACCTCAACAACACCCTTGTCTCCGGACAGAAGATTCCGTTCTTCGCCGATGCAGACCAGCCGTACAACAACGTGATGGCACAGGTTGCCCTCCGTGCGGATGTGGACAAGATCATCCTCGGAGGTATGGGTCTTTCAAACGACGACTACCTCTACTTCAAGCACGAATTCGAGGGAGCGGGCGCGCTGGACAAAATCATCTCCTTCGTGAACACCACCGAGCAGCCGCCTGTGGAGAGGCTTCTTATCCCGGATATGGCCCTTACCGCCGCAGAGTATTTCGCAGTGGACAAGAACGAGAAAGTGCTTGTGCTCCTTACGGATATGACCCTTTACGCCGACGCGCTCTCAATCGTGTCGAACCGTATGGACCAGATTCCTTCAAAGGACTCAATGCCTGGTTCGCTCTACTCCGATCTCGCGAAAATCTACGAGAAGGCCGTGCAGCTGCCTGACGGAGGTTCAATCACCATCATCGCGGTGACCACCCTCAACGACGGAGACATCACCCACGCCATCCCGGACAACACCGGTTACATCACCGAGGGTCAGCTCTACCTCAGGGCAGACGCCGACTCAGGCAAGGTCATCATCGACCCGTTCCGTTCACTTTCCCGTCTGAAGCAGCACGTTCAGGGCAAGAAGACCCGCGAGGACCACTCCCAGGTTATGAACGCCTCAGTGCGTCTGTACGCCGACGCGCAGAACGCGAAGACCAAACTCGAGAACGGTTTCGACCTTTCAGACTACGACCACCGCTGTCTCGACTACGCGAAGGAATATGCCACAAGGCTTCTTTCCATCGATGTCAACCTCTCTCTCGACGAGATGCTCGACACCGCCTGGGAGCTCTTCGGCAAGTACTTCAGCAAGGCTGAGACCGGTATCAAGCAGGCCCTCATCGATAAATACTGGAAGAATTAAGAATTACACAAACATATTTGTTAAAGATTTTTGAGGATAGATTCATTTTGGAAGAGGGAGTTTAGCGGGCTAAATGACCGATGAAAAATGAATATAGACCAAAAAGATTAACAAATCTACAAATTATGGCTATAAAGTTTCAATATAACAAAACTTCGTTAAACGAAACGACGAAGCAGCTCAAGATGCGTCAGAACGCCCTCCCGACCCTGAAGAACAAGGAGAGCGCGCTGAGGCTCGAGGTGCGCCGCGCGAAGGATTATTCGGAGAAGTTGATTGAAGACCTTGAAGCCTCCCTCAAAAAATACGACTATCTTGCAGCCCTGTGGAACGAGTTTGACCCGGGCCTTATCTCAATCACGGACATAGAGCTCGTGACGGTGAAGGTGGCGGGCGTGAAGACTCCGGACCTCAAGGGGATTTCCTACGAGATTCACGACTTCAACGCTTTCGCGAAACCGGCCTGGTACGCTGACGGCGTGGCGATTCTCAAGGAGCTTTCGCGCCTGGGGATTGAATCGGAAGTCTATCGGGAAAAGAGCCGCATTCTGGACTACAACCGAAAGAAGACCACCCAGAAGGTGAATCTTTACGAGAAAGTGCAGATTCCGGGCTACCAGGAAGCCATCCGCAAGATAAAAAGGTATATGGAGGACGAGGAAAACCTCACCAAGGCTTCATCTAAAATCGTAAAGCAAAGGCACGCGGAAGAGGAGGACGCAGAGAATGGTAATTAAAATGACAAAATATTCCTTCATCCTGCTCAGCGGGGAGACTGAAGGATTTTTGGAGAGGCTGCAGAGCCTCGGGGTCGTGGACATAACCCGTTCCCTCAAGCCTGTGGACGACGAGTCCACAAGGATGCTCGGCGAAGCTTCCGACGCGAAAAAGGCCCTTGCGATTCTAAATAAGTGCAAGGAAAACACCGAGTCCAAGGCCGCCGTGGAGGACTGCCCCGTAAAGGCCGTTCTGGATGCGGATGCGAAGATTACCTCTCTTTCAAGCGCAGTTGCAGCCACATCGAAGCAGGTGGACGCCCTCCGTCCGTGGGGGGACTTTGACTCAGAAAGCGTCGCATCGCTTAAAAATCAAGGCCTTACACTTCGCTTCTACACTTGTCTGAAGAAGAAATTCGACCCCGCGTGGGGAGAAATCCAGCCGCTTCAGGTAATAAGCGAAGACGACTCCAAGGTCTATTTTGTGACCGTAGCCCCGACCGACGGGAAATACAGCTTCCCTATTGAGGCTGTCAGTGCACCGGAGAGCAGCGTGAACGAGGCCGAGGAGAAACTCCGCACTGAAGAAGCGGAACTCTCCTCTGCGAAGGACTACCTTGCTTCTCTCAAGGACTGCAAAGCGCAGATTCAGGGCATCTACGACGAGAAAGTCTCCGCTCTGGACCTTTACCTTGCAAACGCAGCAACCGAAAAGGCAGCGGAAGACCACCTCACCGTCTTCACTGGCTTTGCCCCGACAGAGGACGACGAGAGACTGAAAAAGGAATTCGACTCTCTGGACATCTGGTACAGCAGCGAGCCTGCAACCAAGGAGGACAATCCGCCTATTAAATTGAAGAACAACTGGTTCGCGCGCAATTTCGAAGTCCTCACGGGGATGTACGGAATGCCTGTTTACGACGAGTTCGACCCTACCCCGGTTCTCGCTCCGTTCTTTATGCTCTTTTTCGCAATCTGCCTCGGAGACGCGGGATATGGACTTCTGCTTCTTCTGATTGCGATCTTTATGAAGCACAAGATGGCGGGATCTAGCCTCGGGAAAATGCACCGGCTCATCGCATTCCTCGGAATTATGACGATGATTGTGGGTTCGCTTTCCGGAGTCTTCTTCGGAGTGCAGCCTCACCAGTACCTCACCCTCGAGAAGTACCCGGATATGCCGGGGTGGCTTCTGAGCATCAGGAATATGTGGGCCTGGCTCCAGGACGGCAAAATCGCCGGCTTCCCTACAATGATGGTTCTTGCAATCGGCATCGGAGTTTTCCACATCTGCCTTGCGATGATCATCAAGACGGTGGGCTACACCCGCAGGTTCGGTTTCAAGGAAACAATCAGCACCTGGGGCTGGACGGTCCTCATCGTGGGCGGCATCATCGCGGCTGCGCTTCTTATGACGGAAGTTCTCTCCGCAGAGGCGTTCAAGTGGGTCGTAATCGTACTTGCCGTTGTGAGCGGACTTGGAATCTACATCTTCAACAAGCCGGGCCGCAACCCGCTTAAGAACATAGGTTCAGGCCTCTGGGACACCTACAATATGGTCACGGGCCTTATGAGCGACACCCTGAGCTACATCCGACTCTATGCCCTCGGGCTTGCGGGAGGAATGCTCGGAAACGCGTTCAACCTTATGGGCAATATGATTCTTGAGATTCCTGTTCCGGGACTCAACTGGGTGTTCTTCATAGTCATCCTCATCTTCGGACACATTCTCAACCTCGCGATGAGCTGCCTCGGAGCATTCGTGCATCCGCTCAGGCTTACCTTTGTCGAGTACTTCAAGAACTCCGGCTACGAAGGCACCGGACTCAAATACAACCCTCTGAAAAAGTAATTGAATAAGAGACATTTACATTGCCTTCGAAGAAAGAAAATAATAACAATAAAATTTATAAAATTATGAACGAAATTCTCGGTTATCTCGGCCTCGGCCTTATGCTTGGTCTCGCCGGCATCGGTTCCTGCTACGGAACAACCATCGCTGCAAACGCTGCAGAAGGAGCACTCAAGAAGACTCCTGAAAAATCTTCTACCTATATGGTGCTTTCAGCACTTCCTGCTACCCAGGGTCTTTACGGTTTCGTAGGCTTCCTGCTCTGGCTGGTTGTCTTCAAGCCGGACTTCGCAGTTATGGGTCCTAAGCTCTTCGGAGTGGGCCTTGCAGTGGGTCTTGTCTGCCTTCTTTCAGCCATCCGTCAGGGTCAGGTCTGCGCAAACGGTATCGTCGGTGAGAGCCAGGGCCACAGCGTTATGACCAACACCCTCATCTACGCCGCTCTTCCTGAGTTCTACGCAATCCTCGCGCTCGTGGGAGCAATTATGGCTGT
>CAYNDY010000149.1:0-4987 GCA_964396105.1 uncultured Muribaculaceae bacterium | reverse complement strand
GCGGCAAGAGCTAGGACGGCGACTTTTACGCCTATCGCAAACCAGACGTTTTCGCGGGCTATCCTCAGGGTGCGCCTTGCCACAGAAACCGCCACGGCGATTTTTGACGGTTTGTCGTCCATCAGGACCACATCCGCCGCCTCAATCGCTGCGTCCGAGCCGAGGGCACCCATCGCAATTCCCACGTCCGCCCTGGCAAGCACCGGAGCGTCGTTTATTCCGTCTCCGACAAAGGCCAGCGTGCGTCCTTCCCTCTTTTCAGCGAGGAGCCTTTCAACCTCTGTGACCTTGTCCGCAGGGAGGAGCTCCGCGCGGTACTCGTCAAGGCCGAGTTTTTCCGCTACATCCCGTCCGACCTCTTCGCGGTCTCCCGTGAGCATCACGGTTTTCTGCACCCCGAGAGCCTTGAGAGCAGAAATCGCCTCCGCGGAGTCTTCCTTAGGCGTGTCGGAAATCACTATGTGGCCGGCATATTCGCCGTCAATGGCGACGTGGATTATCGTGCCCACCTTGTGGCAGGGATGCCAGGCGGCGCCCACAGAGTCCATCATCTTGGAGTTCCCGACGCAGACCACCCGGCCGTTCACTCTCGCCCGGATGCCGTGGCCGGAAATTTCCTCAACGTCCTCCACGCTGCAGGAATCCTGCTCGTCGGGGTAGGCGCTGCGAAGAGCCGCCGCGATGGGGTGGGTGGAGTAGCGTTCAACGTGGGCGGCAAGATGCAGAAGCCCCTTTTCGTCAAGCACTTCCGGATGCACTGCGTTCACCTCGAAACGGCCCTTTGTGAGCGTGCCTGTTTTGTCAAAAACCACCGTGCCGAGCCGTGAGAGGGTCTCCATAAAGTTCGAGCCCTTAATGAGAATGCCCTTTTTGGACGCTCCACCCACGCCGCCGAAGAAGGTCAGCGGGACTGAAATCACAAGGGCGCACGGGCAGGAAACCACGAGGAATGTGAGAGCCCTTTCAAGCCACAGGGGGAAAGCCGCGCCGAAATTCCCTGAGAAAAGCGGTGGGAGGAAGGCCAGAACGAAGGCGAGGCCCACGACCGCAGGGGTGTAGATGCGGGCGAACTTCGAGATGAAAGTTTCGCTGCGGGACTTGTTTTCGGAGGCGTTCTCGACAAGATTTATGATTTTGGACGCGGTGGACTCTCCGAAGGATTTGGTGACCCGGATTTTGAGAAGCCCCGAAAGGTTGACGCAGCCGCTTACGACTTCATCCCCCTCTGCGACATCTCTCGGAAGGCTTTCGCCCGTAAGAGCCACGGTGTTAAGACTCGAAGCTCCCTCAATGACGCTTCCGTCAAGCGGGATTCTTTCGCCGGGCTTCACAACGATCGTCTCCCCCACCCCGACGCTCTCGGCCGCGACCTCCATTACCGCTCCGTCCTTTTCAATGTTCGCCGTGTCGGGCCGGATTTCCATAAGGGAGGAAATGCTCTCGCGGCTGCGACCCTCGGCGTAGTCCTCGAAAAGTTCGCCGACCTGGAAGAACAGCATCACGAACACCGCCTCGGGGAACTGGGTCTCCGCTCCGGGAAGAAACCCGATGCAGAGCGCGCCCAGAGTGGCGACGCACATTAGAAAGTCCTCGTTGAAGATTTCGCCGCCCACAAGGCCTTCAACGGCCTCGCCGATGACGTCGTAACCGACTATAAGATAAGGAACGAGATACACCAAAAGCAGCCCCCAGACAGGGAGAGCCACAGTTTTTTCCACAGCGACCGCGGCGCCAAGAAGCAGCGCCGCCGCAACAATCCTCCAAAGTTTCTTTTTGTCCATGCTACAAGTCATTGATCTCGACGATATGATTCAGGATTGCATACACAGTCAGGCCTGCGATGGAATTAATCCCCGTCTTGCGGGCGATGTTCTTGCGGTGCGTGACCACGGTGTTGATGGAAATGAACAGGTCGTCGGCAATCTCCTTGTTGGTCTTGCCATGGGCCACAGCGGCGAGAATCTCCTTTTCTCGTGCCGAAAGCACATCGGAATCGTCTTCTGGCGTCTCCTCATCGGGCAGTGGCGAGTCCATAATGGAGCAGACAAGCGGATTGAAAATCTTCTCCTCCACCCTTATGTGGCTTCGCATATCCTCCTCCATCGCAAGAAGATGGGCGAGCATAGAATAGCGCGAAGCGTTGTCCCCCGAGTCCGGAAGGTATTTTATCACGATGTTTTTCAGGTCCTCAAGCTTCTCGAGGAACTGGCTGTGAGAGTCCTCCTCCTCGGAGATGTAGTTCCCGTTGCGGATGCTGTCCACGATTTTCTCCTCGTGCTCGAAATGGGCGTTGAGCTTGTCCACCAGCTCGTCGAAGAACTTGTTCAGTGCGTCGGCGTAGGATGAGCCCACATCGTCGAGCATCTTGTGGATGAGCCTGTGGAGATGGGGCACGGAGACCTCGGCGTAGAATTTATGGGAGGATTTTATGTAGTCCGCCACGATGGAAATGTCCGCCTTGTCAAGAACGGAAAGGTCCGGCTCGTAGTCCGGCGAGGCGAAGACATTGGAAATCTCAAGAAAGAGCCTCAGCGGAAAATTCCTGACCCGGCACACCTCCTCCACGGAAGAGTCGCCGAAACCGAGCCTGAAATGAAGTCTCTCAAGCACGGAAAGCATCTTGTTTCCCGAAAGGACGTCGGCCATTTTCATAGTCGAGGTGTATGGATAATTCTTTTTCATAATCCCACAAAGTTACAAAACTTAGAGGATATGTAAAATGTAAAACTTATCTCCTGACTAGGCTTAAAAAGATGCAGTGCAAGGCTCGCGACGAAGATAAAACCGGAGCAACCTGAGGGTTGTGAGGATTTTATCAAGGAGCACAACGCAGCAATGTGCTTTTTAAGTCAGTCAGGAGGCGTAGCTATGCATACCGCCGAGCAAATAATTCACGCCAAAATATGTGAAGAGCACCGAGATGAACGCCAGAAGCAGGAAAATATGGAAAACCACAGGATTTCTGAGGGCCTCGATGTCGGAGCGGTGAACGGCAATCGCATATATGAGCAGGGTTATCAGCGCCCAGGTTTCCTTAGGGTCCCAGTTCCAGTAGCATCCCCAGGAGACATTCGCCCAAACCGAGCCCGTGATTATGCCTGCGGCAAGGAAGAATACCCCGAAATAGAGCCGGAGCATCGACACGTCGGCAAGCCTTGAGACCACATCCATTTTCCTGCCCCTCGAGAAGGCATAGACTCCGAGAGCCGACGCGCTGTTAATCATTATGAGGGCGAGAATCGCGTAGGAGAGCATCATCAGGGACACGTGCACGCTAAGAAGCGGCGAGGAGAGCACCGGGGCAAGAAGAGTCACCCCTGGCCTGGGCTGCCCCATAGCGGCGACCATCAGCGCGAGAGATGCGACAACCAGAGCGTATGGAGGAAGAAGGCGGAATTTCCAGCCCGCCACAAGTCCCCCGAGGAGCACGGTCCAGGCAATTGACATCATAGTTTCGGCCCCGTTTGAAAGCGGAACGTGCCCGCTTGCTATCCAAAGAAGCACCAGCATAAGGGTAAGGAACGCCCACAGGACTCCGTCCAGAACGAGCGCCGCAAGACGGACTCTCACAGGAATTTCGCCGCCCTTTATAAAATAGGATATGCACCAGAGGGCAAGCACCAGTCCCACCACAAGGAACACTCCCGCAACCGGGAAAAGCGGAGGGAAGCTGTTGTAGAGCTTTTCTGCGCGGATTCTTGCGGGTGAAGGAAGGCAGTCCTCAGCCTGGACTTCCGGGGGGATGCCGGCAGTCTCCTCACAGGAAACGGATTCGGGAACGCCGGTTTGCGCCTCGGCATCAGGAACGCCGACAGAAAGAAGAAGCACGAGAGCCGCTGCAATCCCTGTCACCTTGCGGCCGAGGGCCTTGAACTTGCGGTCGGTGAAAAAGAAAAGGAGAAAGCCAAGAAGAAACAGCGCATAGCCCGAATACACGAAGCCGATTCCCCAGGGGTCACGCGAAACGGTGAAAGTGGAACCGAGAGAATCGTTGTCGTAGCTTGACTGATAGAAGCGGTAGCCCCTGCAGGAAAGTATGCGGTTCATACTGACAGATGCCTGCTCCAGGAGAGCGCCATCGCCCGTCAGAACGGAAACCTCTGATCTGTAATCAGATGGGGTTTCGGTGCCGGGGTAACAGCGGACGGAGAAATCGTCAAGCCTGAGACTGAATGGGAGAGGGGTCTCCCCCGTCTTGGAGTCAGCGTATGATGAGGCCACATCGCCGACGCGAAGATGCAACATCCCCCGCCGTGCGGAAAAAGCCGTTGCAAGTGCGCCGGCAATTATCAGTAACAAAGCAAGATGCATCACAAGCGCAGCAGGCCTGTGCAGGAGTTTTTTCAAGAACATCGAGTTTAATTTTCCCCAGTGGGCAACAAAAAGAGTTCCAAGAAAAGCAAAAGTTTGAGAAATGGGCAACAATGGGTTGGAAGGTAACAGGATTTAATTTACTTTTGCAGCCCGGAATCCAAACAGCCCGGCATAAACCCGCTGACAAAAGATGAATTTCACAGGACTCATAATAGGCGTAGCCGCATTCCTGATGATAGGAATGTTCCATCCGATAGTAATAAAAGCCGAATATCACTTCGGCACAAAGTGCTGGTGGGCTTTTCTCCTGGTGGGCGCAGCCTCCGCCGCCGCATCCCTTTTCATCGAAAACTACATAGGCGCGACAGCCCTCGGAGTCTTCGCCTTCTCCAATTTCTGGAGCATCCTCGAACTCTTCGAGCAGAAAAAGCGTGTAGAAAAAGGCTGGTTCCCTTTCAAACCCACCCGCAAAGACCAATACAATTTCAGGAAATAGCCGCTTCCTATGCCTCTTTATTCTTGCTTCAGGGGAGCGGGATTTACTGCCGGGCGCGGTCGAAGAGGGAGGAGAGGCGGAAGGTCCAGTAGAGGAGGGCGGTGAAAGTTACCGCAGCTCCCGCGAAGCCTATGTAGCGGATTGAGAGGTGGGTGCAGACGAGGCCGCCGGCGTAGG